>JBFHPI010000273.1:0-4949 GCA_041592855.1 Pseudomonas sp. | reverse complement strand
CGGCGCAGATGGCGGCGAACAGCTGGCCGGCCCTGGCCTGCTGGCGCACCCTCTCGGCCAGAGGCTCATGCTCGGCCAGGCGCTGGGCCCCGGGCATGCCGCCGGGCAGCACGATCAGGTCGAAGTCCTGGGCCAGCACGTCCACCAGCATGGCATCGGCGGTCAACCGGGTGCCGCGGGCGCAGGTGATCATGCGTCGGCCTTCGACACTGGCCACCACCACCTCCACCTCGGCGCGGCGCAGCACGTCGATCAGGGTCACGCATTCCAGGTCTTCGACCCCATCGGCCACCGTGATCAGGGCTCGTTTGCTCATGCTGGTCTCCTTCTTGCTATAAAAATTAAGCTGTCCAATCGGTCATAAATTCAACCCACGAAGGCGAGCTGCTATGATCCGCGACTTTGTGCAGATCATGCGCTAATCCTGCATTTTCGCCGGAATGTGCTTTGCTTTTGTCACGCATAAATACGGTATAGAAGCCGTTACGGGGAGTTCCACATGCTGGAAAAACTGTTCCAACTCGAAGCACATAACACCACGGTTCGGCGTGAGGTCATAGCCGGCCTGACCACCTTCCTGACGATGGCCTATATCCTCTTCGTCAACCCGGAGATGCTGGCCAAGACCGGCATGGACCATGGCGCGGTATTCGTCGCCACCTGCCTGGCCGCCGCCATCGGCTCGCTGATCATGGGCCTTTTGGCCAACTACCCGATTGCCCTGGCGCCGGGCATGGGCCTCAACGCCTTCTTCACCTACACCGTGGTGATGACCATGGGCCACACCTGGCAGGTGGCCCTGGGCGCGGTGTTCCTCTCCGGGGTGATCTTCTTTCTGCTGTCGATCTTCAAGATCCGCGAGTGGATCATCAACAGCATCCCCCTGGCCCTGCGTGCCGGCATCGCCGCGGGTATCGGCCTGTTTCTGGCGATCATCGCCCTGAAGAACGCCGGCATCGTGGTCGACCACCCGGCCACCCTGGTGACCCTCGGCGACATGACCCAGGGTGGCGCCCTGCTGGCCTGCCTGGGCTTCTTCGTGATCGCCGCCCTGGCCTACCGCCAGGTCACCGGCGCGGTGATGATCGGCATCCTGCTGGTCACCGGCCTGTCCATCCTGCTGGGCCTGTCCACGCTAAGTGGCGTGGTGTCGATGCCGCCCTCGGTGATGCCGACCCTTATGCAACTGGACATCATGGGCGCGCTGGATATCGGCCTGCTCAGCGTGATCTTCGCCTTCCTCTTCGTCGACCTGTTCGACACCTCCGGCACCCTGGTCGGCGTCGCGCAGAAGGCCGACCTGCTGGACAAGGACGGCAAGATGCCGCGCCTGGGCCGTGCCCTGATGGCCGACAGCGGTGCCACCATGGCTGGCGCCGCTCTGGGCACCAGCACCACCACTAGCTATATCGAGTCGGCGGCCGGCATCAGCGCCGGCGGGCGCACCGGCCTGACCGCCTGCGTGGTCGCGGCGCTGTTCCTCCTCAGCCTGTTCTTTGCCCCCCTGGCCGGCGCCGTGCCGGCCCACGCCACGGCCCCGGCCCTGCTGTTCGTCGCGGTGCTGATGATGAGCGCCCTGGCCAAGATCGACTGGGACGACATGACCGTCGCCGCCCCGGTGGTGGTCGCCGCCCTGGCCATGCCGCTGACCTTCTCCATCGCCAACGGCATCGCCTTCGGCTTTATCACCTGGACGGTGGTCAAGGTGCTGGCCGGACGCTGGCAGGAACTGAATCCGGCCCTCTGGGTGCTATCAGCGCTGTTTGTGGTGAAACTGGCGTTTTTTGCCTAAACCACCCGCCCTGCCCTCTGCCATCACGAGCGCCCTTATATGGGCGCTCGTTTTTTAGGGCCCAAGATGAAAAAATAAGCTATGTGCCCATTATGTGTTTAATCGTGCGGACCCGCCCCGATGTCCAGGGCACGATAATCCGTAGGGTGGGTTAGCCGCATGCCAGCACTGCCAAGCACCACGCTACTCGGGCCGCGGCGTAACCCACCATCGACGCAGCGCGTTCTATCGCTTGGTGGGTTACGCGCCGCGCCACAATCGCATTTGAATTATCGAACCGTGTTCGACGTCGCTAACCCACCCTACAAAAGCTGCGTACAACATGTAATCGGTATATAGCCATAAAATAGCCGCCTGCCCCGTTACCGAGTCCGCCATGAGCCGTCCCCAGTTCGACCCCAGCACCTATGCCGCCCAGCTCGCCGAGAAGACCCAGCGCCTGCGCGAGTTGCTGGCCCCCTTCGCCGCCCCGGAGCCCGAGGTGTTCGATTCGCCCCGCGAGCATTACCGTCTGCGCACCGAGTTCCGCCTGTGGCGCGAGGGCGAGGATCGTCACTACGCCATGTTCGAGGCCGGCGACAAACATACGCCGATCTTCTTCGAGCAGTTCCCCATCGCCAGCCGCCGCATCAACGAGCTGATGCCGCGCCTGAAGGCCGCCTGGCAGGCCTCGCCGGCCCTCGGTTTCAAGCTGTTCCAGGTGGAATTCCTGACCACCCTGAGTGGCGATGCGCTGATCACCCTGTGCTACCACCGGCCTCTGGACGCGGCCTGGCAGGCTGCCGCCGAGCAGCTGGCCAGCGAGCTGCAGGTGAGCATCGTCGGCCGCTCGCGGGGCAAGCGCCTGGTGATCGGCAAGGATTATGTCGAGGAAGAACTGCAGGTGGCCGGCCGTCTTTTCCGCTACCGGCAGCCGGAAGGCGCCTTTACCCAGCCCAATGGCGAGGTCTGTCAGAAGATGCTCGGCTGGGCTTATGACGTGCTGGGCCAGCGCGAGGATGACCTGCTGGAGCTGTATTGCGGCAACGGCAATTTCACCCTGCCCCTGGCAACCCGGGTGCGCAAGGTGCTGGCCACCGAGATCAGCAAGACCTCGGTAAACGCTGCCCTGGCCAACCTGGTCGATAACGGCGTGGACAACGTCAGGCTGGTGCGCCTGTCCGCCGAGGAGCTGACCGAGGCCCTCAACGAAGTACGCCCATTCCGCCGCCTGGCCGATATCGACCTCAAGAGCTATGACTTCGGCAGCGTCTTCGTCGACCCGCCCCGTGCCGGCATGGACCCGGCCACCTGCGAGCTGACCCGGCGCTTCGACAACATTCTGTATATTTCCTGTAACCCGGAAACCCTGGCGGCCAATATCGCCCAGCTGCATGATAGCCATCGGATCAGCCGCTGCACCCTGTTCGACCAGTTCCCCTACACCCACCATATGGAGGCCGGGGTGCTGCTGCAGCGGCGCTGACCAGCCTGCCAGGAGAAGCCACCATGCGCTTACTGAGACTACTGCCCCTCGCCCTGACCTTCGCCCTGAGCGGTCTGGCCCAGGCCGCCGACCCGCTGAGCATCGACGTGCACCGTGACGCCAACTGCGGCTGCTGCAAGGCCTGGATCGAGCACCTGGAAAGCAACGGCTTTGTCGTCAATGACCATGTGGAGGAGGACATGAGCGCGGTCAAACAGCGCCTGGGCGTGCCGCCGCGCCTGAGCTCCTGCCACACCGGGGTGATCGACGGGCAGTTTGTCGAAGGCCATGTACCGGCGGCGGATATCCTCAAGCTGCGCCAGCAACCGGACCTGCTTGGCGCCGCCGTACCCGGCATGCCGGCCGGATCCCCGGGCATGGAATACGGCGACCGCCGCGATGCCTATCAGGTACTGGGCCTGCAGCGCGAAGGTGGCGAGCGGGTGATTAGCGAGTACCCTGGCAACTGAACCAAGCCGAGGCACTAACCCATGCGCTGGAAACGGGCCCGCCGTAGCGACAATGTTGTGGATGCCCGTGGTGGTGGCCGGCGCACCGGCGGCAAGCTGACCCTGGGTGGCATCGCCATCGTGGTGGTGATCGGCCTGCTCAGCGGCCAGGAGCCCCTGCAGATTCTCACCCAGCTGGCCGGACAGGCCCTGCAGGCGCCCGCCCCCAGCCAGACGTTGCCAGCGGCCAACGACCCCGAGAGCGAGTTCGTCCGCGCCATCCTCGGCGATACCAAGGACACCTGGCGCGAGCTGTTCCAGGCCGGCCAGCGCCAGTACCGCGACCCGACCCTGGTGCTGTTTCGCGGCAGCGTCAATTCCGCCTGTGGTTTTGCCAGTGCCGCCGTCGGCCCCTTCTACTGCCCGGGCGATCAGCGGGTGTATATCGACCTGAGTTTCTTTCGCGAACTGGAACAGCGCTTCGGCGCCGCCGGGGATTTCGCCCAGGCCTATGTGATTGCCCACGAAGTCGGCCACCATGTGCAGAACCTGCTGGGCATCTCGGCCAAAGTACATGCGGCGCGCCAGCGCGGTGAGCGCATGGAAGGCGAGCAGGGCTTGCTGGTGCGCCAGGAGTTGCAGGCCGACTGCCTGGCCGGGGTCTGGGCCCACCATGCGCAGAAACGCCTGCAATGGCTGGAGCCGGGTGACCTGGAAGAGGCGCTAAACGCCGCCAATGCCATCGGCGATGACCGCCTGCAACAGCAAGGCCGCGGTCAGGTGGTGCCGGACTCCTTTACCCACGGCAGCTCAGCGCAGCGGGTACGCTGGTTCACGCTGGGATATGAGCAGGGCAATGTCGGCCGCTGCGACACCTTCAAGGCCACCCGGCTCTGATCAGTGCCGTGGCAACCCGCGCAGCGCCCAGAAGCACAGCCCGGCCGACACCACCTCCAGCAGCAAGGCATAAAGATTGAAGGTCTGCTGGGCGCCGCCATCCAGATACAGGCCGCCTATCCGCGCCAACGCCAGGACGCTGTAGACCAGCACCAGCAGGGTCAGGGCCGGGCCAATCAGCGCAGGACGCATCAGCGCCAGTCCCAGATAGGCCGCCAGGCCTAGTTGCAGGCCGCCGTAATAGGCGCGCACATCGGTTACCGCCGCCGGTGCCATCAGCAGCATGCCGCTGAGGTTGGTCATCTGATGGGGCTGAATAAAGTAGGCCAGGCCCAGGCCCGCCAGG
>JBFHPI010000272.1:0-4954 GCA_041592855.1 Pseudomonas sp. | reverse complement strand
GGGTCGTTCACGTATTTGTCCACTTCCTCGGGATCACGGCTGAGCCAGTCGAACCCGGTGCGGTTGGGTTTGAAGCGTTTGTTGAACGAGCCGAAGCTGGCAAATTCGAGCAGGGGGCTACGGCCCTGTGGGCCCTGGCGCCAGCGTTCGAAGCGGGCCAGCAGTTGGGCGATGCGGTATAGCACCACCGGCTGGTAGTTGGAGCCGGAGAGAATGGCCCCTTGCAGGCTGCAGCTGTGCTGCATCAGGTAGGCCTGGCTGATATAGCTGCCCATGCTGTGACCGAGCAGGAAAATTGGCGCGTGGGGATGCTGCTGACGGATATGGTGATTGAGCCGGGCCAAGTCGTTTACCACCAGGCTCCAGCCATCCTGCTCGGCATACAAGCCGAGCTGGCCGTGTTCGGCACTTTTGCCGTGGCCGCGCTGGTCATGGGCGTAGAGTTCGAAACCGGCGGCCACCAGGGCAGCGGCGAAGCGAGCATAGCGGCCACTGTGTTCGGCCATGCCATGGGCCACCATCAAGATGGCCTTGGGCGGCTGCTCGGCATACCAGCGGTTGACATAGATGGGCGGTACATTGGAGCTGGTGAGCCAGAACGCTTCGTGGAGCATGGCGAGTCCCTTGAGCCTGCAGGAATGGCGCATTGTGCACGGCGCTGGCGCCCAGGCAAAGTCGTTCAGCGATTGTGTGCACGCAGGATCTGCATATATTCGCCATTGGCATGCAGTTGGCGCAGGCCCTGCTCAAAGATGGCGATCCAGTCCGGCTGGCCTGCTTGCGGCGGGAGAAAGCCCACGAGCAGGGGGATGCGCTCCAGCACCGCGCCCTGCCAGATCAGTTGGCCACGCAACTGCGCATCGTTGGCAATCAGGTGTTCACCGACCCGACGCTCCAGCAGCACCAGGTCGAAGCGTCCGGCCTGCAGCTTGCGCAGGTTGCTGATGTCGTCCACCGCTTCTTCCGCGATCAGGCCCGCGTCGAGGATGTGCTGGGGGTAGCCGTAGCCGCGCACCAAGCCCAGCTTGCGTCCGGCCAGTTGGCGCAGGTCGCGAAACTGCAGATCATGGCCCCGACGCACGAACAGCCCCAGCTCGCTGTAGAACAACGGACGTGAGGCGATCAGACCCTCCTCGCTGACCTCCTTGGGCCATAGCGCCAGGGCACCCTGGTAGTTACCGCTCTGCAGGTCGGCGCGTACTCGGGCCCAGGGCAGAAAATCGATCTGCACCTGATGCCCTTGTAGGGCAAAGGCACGCCGTGTCAGCGCCACAATGCTGCCCCCTGCGGGCAGGTGCTGAGAGCTGTAGGGCGGGTATTCCAATGTAGCCAGGCGCAGCTCGGGCTCTGCCTGGAGGCAGCTGCTGAGCAGCAGAAGGGCGAGAGCTGCAAGCAAGGGTTTGGACATGGGGAGGCTGCTGAGTTGGAATATGCCGGTGTGACTTGGCGGTCACAGATTGGGCTGCAAGATTCAGCCCGTCAATGACGATGTTCCAAGTATTTGCGCGCCGGGCGTTAGCTGGTACTTTCCAGGCAACTCCGCGATGCGGATAGGATTATTTCAGGGCAAGAGGATAAAAATAATGCTGCCTGATTTCTGGAACGACAAGCGCCCGGCCGGCGTCCCCCATGATATCGACCTGGCGAGCTACAAGTCGGTGATCGAGGTGTTCGAGCGCTCCTGCAAGAAGTTTGCTGACCGTCCGGCCTTCAGCAATATGGGCGTGACCCTGACCTATGCCGAGCTGGATCGTCTGTCCGCTGCCTTTGCGGCCTATCTGCAAAAACATACTGACCTCAAACCAGGTGAGCGCATCGCGGTGCAGATGCCCAACGTGCTGCAATACCCCATCGCCGTGTTCGGTGCCTTGCGCGCCGGGCTGATCGTGGTCAATACCAATCCGCTGTACACCGCCCGTGAGATGCGTCATCAGTTCAAGGATGCCGGCGTGCGTGCGCTGGTCTACCTGAATATATTCGGCAAGCTGGTGCAGGACGTGCTGCCGGACACCGAGATCGACTACCTGATCGAAGCCAAGATGGGTGACCTGATGCCGAGCCTCAAGGGCTGGCTGGTCAACACAGTGGTGAAAAAGGTCAAGAAGATGGTGCCCGACTATCAACTGCCCCAGGCCATCGCCTTCAAGCAGGTGCTCAAGCAGGGGCAGGGCCAGGCGCCCAAACCGGTCAAGGTCGGCCATGATGACATCGCCGTGTTGCAGTACACAGGCGGTACCACCGGGGTGGCCAAGGGTGCGATGCTGACCCACGGCAACCTGGTGGCCAATATGCTGCAGGTGGATGCCTGCCTGTCACAGCTGGACGACAATGGCGCGCCACTGATGAAACAGGGTCAGGAGGTCATGATCGCGCCCTTGCCGCTCTATCATATCTATGCCTTTACCGCGAACTGCATGTGCATGATGGTCAACGGCAACCATAACGTGCTGATCACCAATCCGCGGGATATCCCGGGTTTTATCAAGGAGCTGGGCAAGTGGCAGTTCTCCGCACTGCTGGGGCTCAATACCCTGTTTGTGGCGCTGATGGATCACCCGGAATTCAAGAATCTGGACTTCTCCAAACTCAAGGTCACCAACTCCGGCGGTACCGCCCTGGTCAAGGCCACCGCTGAACGCTGGCAGGCCATCACCGGGTGCCCGGTGGTGGAGGGTTATGGCCTGACCGAAACCAGTCCGGTGGCCAGCACCAATGCCTATGGCAAGCTCGCGCGCCTGGGGACCGTGGGCATCCCGGTGCCGGGCACGGCGTTCAAGGTGATCGATGACGAGGGCAACGAGCTGCCCCTGGGTGAGCGCGGTGAGCTGTGTATCAAGGGGCCGCAGGTGATGAAGGGCTACTGGCAGCGCCCGGAGGCCACTGCCGAGGTGCTGGATGCCGAAGGCTGGTTCAAGACCGGTGATGTGGCGGTGATTGATGCGGACGGTTTTGTGCGCATCGTCGACCGCAAGAAGGACATGATCATCGTCTCCGGCTTCAATGTGTACCCCAACGAGATCGAAGATGTGGTCATGGCCCATCCCCAGGTCGCCAGCTGCGCGGCCATTGGTGTGCCGGACGAGAGGTCGGGCGAGGCGGTCAAGCTCTTTGTGGTGGCGCGCGAAGGCGGTGTAACGGTGGATGAGCTCAAGGCGTTCTGCCGGGAAAACTTCACCGGCTACAAGGTGCCCAAGCATATCGTGCTCAAGGACGCCCTGCCGATGACGCCGGTGGGCAAGATCCTGCGCCGCGAGCTGCGCGATATCGCCTGAACTGCCCTGTTGAGCTGGGTTAAATGGGTGTGACCGGGTCATATGATCCGGTCTTTTTTTGACTCTCAGTCCTTGCTTTGGTGCTGGTCGCTGTTCGGCAAAGCTGCTACTCTCGGTCGGCTTTTGGTCCCGCGCGGCGGGTCAAAATCGGGCTTACCAACAATAAACAATCGCCTTGCGCGGTGAAGATCAAGCTGTTGCTGAAGGAGAGGGCTCCATGACCGAGAACTTTTGGAAGGATAAGTATCCTGCCGGGATCGCTTCCGAAATCAATCCTGACCAGTACCCGAATATCCAGGCGGTCCTGAAAGAATCCTGCCAGCGTTTCGCCGACAAGCCTGCTTTCAGCAATATGGGCAAGACCCTGAGCTACCGTGAAGTCTACGAACTGTCCGGTCATTTTGCCGCCTATCTGCAACAGCACACCGATCTGCAGCCGGGCGATCGCATCGCCGTGCAGCTGCCCAACGTGCTGCAATACCCCGTGGTGGTGTTCGGTGCCCTGCGCGCCGGCCTGGTGGTGGTCAACACCAACCCGCTGTACACCGCCCGGGAAATGGAACACCAGTTCAACGATTCCGGTGCCAAGGCTCTGGTCAGCCTGGCCAATATGGCCCACCTGGCCGAACAGGTCCTGCCCAAGACCGGGATCAAGACCGTCATCATCACCGAAGTCGGTGACATGCTGCCGCCGCTCAAGCGCCTGCTGGTCAACAGCGTGGTCAAGCACGTGAAGAAGATGGTGCCGGCGTATAACCTGCCGCAAGCGGTCAAGTTGACCAGCGCCCTGGCCAAGGGTCGTGGCCAGCCGGTCAAGGAAGCCAGCCCGAGCAATGATGATATCGCCGTGCTGCAGTACACCGGCGGCACCACCGGCGTGGCCAAGGGCGCCATGCTCACCCATCGCAACCTGATCGCCAACATGCTGCAGGTCAAGGCGTTGATGGGCGCCGAGATGAGTGAAGGCAGCGAGGTGCTGATCGCGCCGTTGCCGCTTTACCACATCTATGCCTTTACCTTCCATTGCATGGCCATGATGCTGATCGGTGGGCATAACGTGCTGATCACCAACCCGCGTGATCTGCCGGCCATGACCAAGGATCTGGCCAAGTACAGGTTCACCGGCTTTGTCGGCCTCAACACCCTGTTCGTGGCACTGTGCAATAACGAGGACTTCCGCAAGCTGGACTTCTCCAGTCTCAAGGCCACATTCTCCGGTGGTATGGCCCTGCAACTGGCCACCGCCGAGCGCTGGAAGCAGGTGACCGGCTGCTCGATCTGCGAAGGCTTTGGCATGACCGAAACCAGCCCGGTGGCCTCGGTCAACCCGTTCAGCAATATCCAGATCGGCACCATCGGTATCCCTGTGCCCTCCACCCAGTGCAAGGTGATTGACGACGAAGGGGTTGAGCAGCCACTGGGTTCGATTGGCGAACTGTGCGTCAAGGGCCCGCAGGTGATGAAGGGCTACTGGCAGCGGCCGGAAGCCACCGCCGAAATCCTCGATGCCGACGGCTGGTTGAAGACTGGTGATATCGCGGTGATCCAGGAAGACGGTTACATGCGTATCGTCGACCGCAAGAAGGACATGATTCTGGTGTCCGGCTTCAACGTCTACCCCAACGAACTGGAAGACGTGCTGGCCACCCTGCCGGGTGTGCTGCAGTGCGCGGCCATCGGCG
>JBFHPI010000271.1:0-4974 GCA_041592855.1 Pseudomonas sp. | reverse complement strand
GGGGCCGACAATCTTGTCCACCGGCGGCACGCTTTCGGTGCCGTAGGCCAGGGCAGCCACGGCCTGGGCGCCGCCGATGGTGAAGACGCGGTCGACGCCGGCAATGCAGGCAGCGGCCAGAACGATCTCGTTGATCTCGCCACGGGGGGTCGGCACCACCATCACCACTTCCGGCACGCCGGCGACCTTGGCCGGGATGGCATTCATCAGCACCGAGGACGGATAGGAAGCCTTGCCACCCGGTACATAGAGACCGGCGCGGTCCAGCGGGGCGACCTTCTGCCCCAGCACCGTGCCGTCGGCTTCGGTATAGGTCCAGGAATCCTGCTTCTGCCGCTCGTGGTAAAGGCGCACGCGCTCGGCGGCCTTTTCCAGGGCGCTGCGCTGCTCGGCGGTAATACGGGTCAGAGCCAGCTCCAGGCGCTCGCGCGGCAGGATCAGGTCGGCCATGTTGGCCACATCCAGGCCATCGAATTGCTTGGTGAACTCGACCAGGGCGGCATCACCACGCTCACGCACGGCTTTGATGATGTCCAGCACACGCTGATTGACCGCATCGTCAGACACGCTTTCCCAGCTCAGCAGATGATCCAGATGACGTGCGAAGTCCGTATCGGCGGCGTTAAGTCGGCGGATGGCAACGGGAGCGGTCATAGCGAAAGCCTCATCTGAATGGCGTTTTCTCGGGCGCCCGTAATGTAGCAAGCCCACCGTGCGGGCACCCGAGAAAAATGGCTATGACACGGATAGGCTGAGGGAGGTATCAGCGCGGATGTCGTGCTTCGACGGCGTCACGCAGGGTGTCGATCAGCGCCTGGATACGGTCGTGTTGCATCTTCATCGAGGCCTTGTTGACGATCAGCCGCGAGCTGATGGTGGCGATCAGCTCCTGGGCCTCCAGACCGTTGGCACGCAGGGTGTTGCCGGTATCGACCACGTCGATGATCTTGTCGGCCAGGCCCACCAGCGGCGCCAGCTCCATGGAGCCGTACAGCTTGATGATATCGACCTGACGGCCCTGCTCGGCGTAGTAACGCTTGGCCACGTTGACGAACTTGGTGGCCACGCGCAGGCGGCCCTTGGGCTCCGGGGCACCGACCTTGCCGGCGGTCATCAGCTTGCAGCGGGCAATGCGCAGGTCCAGGGGCTCGTACAGGCCCTGGCCACCATACTCCATCAGCACGTCCTTGCCGGCCACACCGAGGTCGGCCGCGCCATGTTCGACATAGGTCGGCACATCGGTGGCCCGCACGATCAGCAGGCGCACATCGTCCAGGGTGGTGGGGATGATCAGCTTGCGGCTTTTATCCGGGTTCTCGGTCGGTTCGATACCAGCCGCAGCCAGCAGCGGCAAGGTGTCGTCGAGAATCCGGCCTTTGGAAAGAGCGATTGTCAGCATGGTCTTAACCCGGCACCCGGCGAATCTTCGCCCCCAGCAGCTGCAGCTTCTCCTCGATGCACTCGTAACCACGATCGATATGGTAGATGCGGTCGATCAGGGTATCGCCCTCGGCCACCAGGGCCGAAATCACCAGACTGGCGGAGGCACGCAGGTCGGTGGCCATGACTGGCGCACCCTTGAGCTTTTCCACACCAGTGACGATGGCGGTATTGCCCTCGACCTGGATCTGCGCGCCCATGCGGGTCATTTCATAGACATGCATAAAGCGGTTTTCGAACACGGTTTCGATCACCGTGCCGGTGCCTTCGGCGATGGCGTTGAGGGCAACAAACTGTGCCTGCATATCGGTGGGGAAGGCTGGATAGGGCGCAGTACGCAGGTTGACGGCTTTCGGCCGCTTGCCCTTCATGTCCAGCTCGATCCAGTCATTGCCACAGGTAATTTCCGCACCCGCTTCCTGCAACTTGCTCAGCACCGCCTCAAGGGTGGTGGGATCGGTATCCTTGACCTTGACTCGACCACCTGTGGCCGCAGCCGCCACCAGGTAAGTACCGGTCTCGATCCGGTCGGGCATCACGCTGAATCGTGCGCCATGCAGGCGCTCGACACCGTCAATGGTGATGGTATCGGTACCGGCACCGCTGATTTTCGCACCCATGGCGATCAGGCAGTTGGCCAGATCGACCACTTCCGGCTCGCGGGCAGCGTTTTCCAGCACGCTGCGGCCCTTGGCCAACGTCGCGGCCATCATGATGTTCTCGGTACCGGTCACGCTCACGGTATCGAAGAAGAAGTGCGCACCACGCAAGCCACCTTCAGGCGCCTTGGCCTTGATATAGCCGCCGTCGACATCAATGATCGCGCCCATGGCTTCCAGGCCGCGGATATGTAGGTCAACCGGGCGCGAACCGATGGCGCAGCCACCTGGCAAAGCTACCTCGGCCTCGCCGAAGCGGGCGACCATGGGGCCGAGCACCAGGATCGAGGCGCGCATGGTTTTCACCAGCTCGTAGGGGGCCACCAGGGTCTTGATTGCCCGGGCATCCACTTCCACGCTGAGCTTTTCGTCGATGATCGGTTCGATGCCCATACGGCCGAACAGCTCGATCATGGTGGTGATGTCGTGCAGGTGCGGCAGGTTGCAGATGGTGACAGGCGCATCGCCCAGCAGGGTTGCGGCGAGAATCGGCAGGGCAGAGTTTTTCGCCCCGGAAATGCGGATTTCGCCATCAAGGCGCACGCCGCCGGTAATCATCAGTTTATCCATGGATCTCTCGTCGCCTTAGGAGCGCGCGGCCCAATCGGCGCGGCTGAAGAATTTCATAGTCACCGCATGGATGCTGCCATCGGCAATCCAGGGGTTCAGGTGAGCATAGACCTGCTGCTGGCGCTTTACCGCGCTCAGGGCAGCCAGTTCATCACCAATCAGATTGAGCTGGAAGTTGCAGCCCTCGCCCTCAACTTCCACCTGGGTGTTGGCCAGTTTGGCCTCCAGGAGGTTCTTAACTTCTATAGCCTGCATGCTCAACCTCGATCAATGCATGGATTAACGGCCGCGATGGCAACGCTCGCGAGCCGCGCATCATACAAAAAAAGGCCGCCCCCGGCGAATTCGCCTGACAACCCGTCAATTGACCAGTGGTAGCACTTCAAGCAACCCGGAAACGCTGGCGATCTCGTGCATATCCTGGGGCAGGCCGCGTATCTCAAGCTGCTTGCCGGCTGCCTGAGCATCGCGCATCAGCGCCAACAGCAGCGAAAGCCCGACGCTGCTGGACTTTTCCACCGCCGCGCAGTCGATCACACAAACGGGCTGTGCGAGTCCACGGATCAGGCGCGCACCCTGCTCTCGAACCGCCGGCGCACTGACATGATCGAGGACGCCAGACAGCTGCAACACCCCCGCCTGGCACTCGACTAGTTGCGCCCTGCTCACGACTGGCCGTCTCCCTGGCGGGCACGGGCTACGGTGTCGCTCCAGGTGTCGATCACCTTATCCAGATCATTGCGGTGGTTTTGCATGGACTGGGCGAACTGATCACGAAACAGCTTGCCGATATTGATGCCGTTGATGATCACGTTGCGCATCTTCCAGCTGCCGTCCTGCAGCACCATGGTGTAGGACAGCGGATAGAGCGTGCCGTTGCCGTCGGTGATTTCCATATTCACCGCAGTGCGCTGCGGGTCCTGCTGACCGCCAGCCGGCAGTACGCGAATATCCTGATTGTTATATTCGAGCAGGGCATTGCCGTAGAACTGCATCAGGCTCTGCTTGAAGCTTTCCTGAAAGCGCAACATTTGCTCATCAGTGGCCTGGCGCGAATAGCGCACGGTCATCACGCCCCGGGCGATGCCCTCAACGTCCACCACCGGCCCGAGGATACGCTCCAGCGCACCATAGAATGCCGCCGGGTCGCTGCGGTATTGCGCCTTGTTGGCTTGCAGATCTTCCAGCAACTGGCTGGTCGTCTGCTGCACCACTTCATGGGCCGCCGGCGCAGCCAGGGCCGGGGCAACCAGCAAGGCCGCCAGGCAGATCGCGGCGACAGAACGCAGCATCTTGATCATGTTCGACACTCCAAAGGATGACTTATTCTTTATTGACCGAATTGAGCAGGAATTTGCCAATCAGGTCTTCCAGCACCAGCGAGGACTGGGTGTCATGGATGACGCTGCCGTCACTGAGCACCGTCTCTTCTCCTCCGACACTGATGCCGATGTATTTCTCCCCGAGCAGACCGGCGGTGAGAATCGAGGCCGTGGAGTCTTCCGGCAGGTTGTCCACTTCCTTATTCAGCAACATGGTGACGCGCCCGGTGTAGCTGTCGCGATCCAGGTCGATGGCCGTAACCCGACCGATGGTAACCCCGGCCATGGTGACCTTGGAGCGCACGGTCAGCCCGGCTATGTTGTCAAAATGGGCATAGACCTTGTAACTGCCCTCGCCCGAGCCCAGGGTCAGGCCACTGACACGCAGGGCCAACAACAGCAAGGCCAACACCCCGGCCAGCAGGAACAAGCCGACACCAATCTCCAGCGTGCGGTTCTGCATCAGAAATCTCCAAACATCAAAGCGGTCAGAATAAAGTCCAGCCCCAGCACGGCCAGCGAGGCATATACAACGGTACGGGTGGTCGCCTTGCTGATGCCCTCTGAGGTGGGCTCGCAGTCATAGCCCTGGAACACCGCAATCCAGGTGACGACAAAGGCAAATACGACGCTTTTGATGACCCCGTTGAGCACATCTTCACGGAACGAAACGCTGCTCTGCATATTGGCCCAGAACGAGCCCTCGTAGACCCCAAGCCAGTCGATGGCAACCATGGCTCCGCCCCAGATCCCCACCACACTGAAGATCGCCGCCAACAGCGGCATGGAGATAAAGCCCGCCCACAGACGCGGCGCGACGATGTACTTGAGCGGGTCGACGCCGATCATCGCCAGACTGGAAAGCTGTTCGGTGGATTTCATATTGCCGATTTCCGCGGTCAGCGCCGAACCGGCGCGGCCGGCAAACAGCAAAGCGGTGACCACCGGCCCCAGCTCGCGCAACAGGGTCAGGGCCACCATCT
>JBFHPI010000270.1:0-4981 GCA_041592855.1 Pseudomonas sp. | reverse complement strand
GCCGAGGAAATCGCCCGCCAGCTGCGCCTGCGCGATATCGGCGGTCTGATCGTGATCGATTTTATCGACATGACCCCGGCCAAGAACCAGCGCGCCGTGGAAGAGCGAGTGCGCGAAGCTCTGGAGGCCGACCGCGCCCGCGTCCAGGTCGGTCGCATCTCGCGCTTCGGCCTGCTGGAAATGTCCCGTCAGCGCCTGCGCCCGTCCCTGGGTGAAACCAGCGGCATCGTCTGCCCGCGCTGCAACGGTCAGGGCATTATCCGTGACGTGGAATCACTGTCGCTGGCCATTCTGCGCCTGATTGAAGAAGAAGCCCTGAAGGACCGCACCGCCGAAGTCCGCGCCCAGGTGCCGATCCCGGTCGCCGCCTTCCTGCTCAATGAGAAGCGCAACTCGATCACCAAGATCGAACTGCGCACCCGCGCACGCATCGTCATCATCCCCAACGACCATCTGGAAACGCCGCACTTCGAAGTGCAGCGCATCCGTGACGACAGCCCGGAAGCCCAGAGCGGCCAGTCCAGCTATGAAATGGCTGCGGTTGAAGTGGAAGAAGAGAAGCAGTCCGCCGCTACCCGCACCCTGGTGCGCCAGGAAGCCGCGATCAAGACTGCACCACAGCGCCCTGCCCCGGCACCGGCACCGACTGCTGCCGAACCGGCTGTCTCCAGCCCCGAGCCGAGCCTGTTCAAGGGCCTGGTCAAGTCGCTGGTGAGCCTGTTTGCCAGCAAGGAAGAAGCCAAGCCGGTGGTGATCGAGAAGCCCAGCGGTGAGCGCAAGTCGCGCAATGACGAGCGCCGTAATGGTCGCCAGCAGAACCGTAATCGCGGTGGTCGCCGTGACGAAGAGCGCAAGCCCCGCGAGGACCGCGCTCCGCGTGAAGATCGCCAGCCCCGCGCCGCCCGTGAAGAGCGTGCACCGCGCGAGGAACGTGCGCCCCGCGAAGAGCGCACCCTGCGCGATGGCGTGGAAGTACGCGAGCCGCAGGAAGTTCGTCAGTCGCGTCCACCGCGTGAAGAGCGCCAGCCGCGCGAGCGCAAACCGCGTGAAGAACGCCAGCCTCGCGAACTGCGCGCTCCGCTGGATGCTCCGACTGAGGTAGCACAGGGCGAAGAAGCGGGTAGCGAAGTGCGCGCCGAACGCCCGCAGCGCGAAGCACGTCAGCCCCGCCCGCCTCGCGAAGAGCGCCAGCCACGCAACGAAACCAGCGCTGCCGATGAGGAAGCCCTGAACAGCGATGAGCAAGCGCAGGACGACGAGCAGGACAACAACGAAAATGGCGAGCGCCCGCGCCGCCGTTCCCGTGGCCAGCGTCGCCGCAGCAATCGCCGTGAACGTCAGCGTGACGCCAACGGCAACCTGATCGAAGGCAGCGAAGAAGGCAGCGAGCAGTCTCAGGTAACCGCCGAGGAAGGTCATGCACCGCTTGCAGCTGCCGCAGTGACTGCAGCTGTCACCAGCGCAGCCGTCGAGCCAGCAGCCGAAACGCAAGAGACCGCTGTCGAGCCCCGTACAGAAGCTCCGGCTGAAGCGGCTAAGACCGCCAGCGAAGCAACTCCGAGCGAGGCTCAAGCCCTGCAACAAGCCCCGGTTGCCGAACAGGTTATGTCCGAGACTGTGGCCGAAGTCACAGCGGCTGCCGAAGAGCCAGCAGCGGTCGCGGTAGAACCAGCCGAGGTCAATGAAGCTGCTGCACCACAGCAAGAGCCTGTCGCCAGTGCTGCCGTCGAACCCGCGCCAGTAGCGGTGACACCGGGTCGTGCGCCCAACGATCCTCGCGAAGTGCGTCGCCGTCAGCGCGAAGCCGAGCGCCTGGCCCGTGAAGCCGCCGAAGCCGCAGCTGCCGCCCCGCAGGCCGAGAGCCCAGTAGAGGTAGAGCCTACCCCCCAGGCCGAAGCAAGCAGTGCCGCTCCGACTGCCGACATCAACAGCCAGACCAGCGCCGAGGCGCCGGCCGAAAGCACCTCGACCGAGGCAGAAGCGGCTGAAGCCAGTGAAAAAGCCAAGACTCAGGATGAGACGGCCAAGCAGGACGATCAGGAAGCGGTCAAACCGCAGGCCAGATCAGCCTAGGTGACGAAAAAGGGGGATGCTTAGGCATCCCCCTTTTTTGTTTGGCAGTGGCTTAGGTAGTTGCCTGGGCCAAAGCTCAATAGTGCACGCCTCACTTACAGCACGTTTGGCTCAATCTCAAGCTGCACACCAAAGCGCGCCGCGATATCGGCCTGAATGCGCTGCGCCAGCTCCAGCAACTCTTGGCCAGTGGCCTTGTCGTAGTTGACCAACACCAAGGCCTGCAAACGGTGCACGCCGGCATCACCAACGCGATAGCCCTTCCAGCCTGCTCGCTCAATCAACCAGCCAGCAGCCAGCTTGACCTGGCCATCGGCCTGGGGATAAGCCACCAGATCGGCATACTGCTGACGCAAAGCCCGAGCCTGCTCGGCACTGACCAGAGGATTCTTGAAGAAGCTGCCGGCATTGCCCAGTTGCGCCGGATCGGGCAGTTTCTCGCTGCGGATAGCGCAGATGGCGCGGCTCACATCCTGTGCCGTGGGCTCACTGATACCCTGTTCTGCCAGACGCTGGCGCACCGGGCCGTAGTCCAGGTGCAGCACCGCCGCGCGATTCAAGCGAAAGCGCACCCGCAAAATCACCCAGCGCCCACTTTCGCGCTTGAACTGACTGTCGCGGTAGGCGAAGGCACAGTCCTGCAGGTTGAATTCGCGCAACTCGCCACTCTGTCGATCCAGCGCGGTCAAACCGGCGAAGCAATCCTTGAGCTCGACACCATAGGCGCCGATATTCTGCACCGGTGCAGCGCCTACGGTGCCAGGAATCAGGCTGAGGTTCTCCAGCCCGGCGAATCCCTGTTCCAGGGTCCATTGCACGAAGGGATGCCAAGGCTCACCCGCCTGCGCCTCGATCAGCACAGACTGCCCTTCATCGGCCAACAGGCGAATGCCACGGCTGGCCATGCGCAGTACCAGCGCCTGCACATCGGCGGTCAGCAGCAGGTTGCTGCCACCACCGAGCAGCAGCACTGGCAAGCGCTGCGCCTGGGCAAAATCCAGGGCAGCGAGCAGCTGCTGATCGTTTTCGACTTCGACAAAATGGCTGGCCCGAACCTCGACAGCAAAGCTGTTATAGGGTTTGAGCGATACGCCCTGGCGCACCTGCAGCGTCATAGGCGCCCCTTGAGTTCCACCAGCAGGGCGTCGCAGGCCAGCTCCAGCAGGTCGAGCACCTGTTCGAAGCCGTCAGCACCGCCGTAATAGGGGTCGGGCACCTCATCCAGCTCAAGCTGATAACGCCGCAGAAACAGATCCAATTCAGCCGACTCTCGTTGCGGCCGCATGCGCTGCAGATGGGCCAGATTATGCAGATCCATGGCCAGCACCAGGTCAAAGCGCTGGAAATCCGCCGCCACCACCTGGCGCGCGCGCAGCGTGCTGAGGTCATAGCCGCGACGCCGAGCTGCCTGACAAGTACGCTCATCCGGCGCCTTACCCACATGCCAATCCCCGGTACCGGCGGAATCCACCTGGATATGCCCTTCCAGCCCGGCTTCAAGCACTTTATGGCGCAATACGCCTTCGGCCGTGGGCGAGCGGCAGATATTGCCCAGACAGACGAACAAAACGCGCATCAAGCCCCCAGCAGGCGACGGACCCGTTCCAGGTCTTCCGGCGTATCGACGCCGGCAGGCGGGGCCTGCAGGGCGTCGGCAACATGGATACGCACGCCATGCCAGAGCGCACGCAGCTGCTCCAGGCACTCGGTGTCTTCCAGCCAGCACGGCCCCCAGGCGACGAAGTCATGGAGAAACTGGACGCGGTAGGCATAGATGCCGATATGGCGGCGGTACGGCACGCCTGCCGGCAACTCGTCACGGCTCTTGGCAAAGGCATCCCGCGCCCAAGCCAGCGGCGCTCGGCTGAAGGTCAGGGCCAAGCCGGTCTTGTCGCTAACCACTTTGACCACATTGGGGTTGAACAGCGCCTGCACATCCTCGATCGGCTCAGCCAGTGTGGCAATCGCCGCCTGGGGGTTGGCCGCCAGGTTGGCTGCCACCTGATCGATGATGGCCGGCGGAATCAGCGGTTCATCTCCCTGCACGTTGACTACGATGGCGTCAGCCGCCA
The DNA here is from genome assembly GCA_041592855.1 of Pseudomonas sp. Taxonomy (GTDB): domain Bacteria; phylum Pseudomonadota; class Gammaproteobacteria; order Pseudomonadales; family Pseudomonadaceae; genus Aquipseudomonas. The sequence goes on along the minus strand of JBFHPI010000270.1, from coordinate 836 downwards.
GCCCCAGCACCGTGGCCACTTCAGCCAGACGGTCGGTGCCGGAGTTATGCTCGGCACGGGTCATGACCACCTGGGCACCAAAGCCTTGGCAGACCTCAACGATACGTGCGTCGTCGGTGGCCACCACCACCTGCTGGGCGCTGCTTTTGCACGCCTGCTCCCAGACATGCTGAATCATGGGTTTGCCGGCAATATCCTGCAGCGGTTTGCCGGGCAGACGGCTGGAGGCAAAACGGGCCGGAATCACAACGCTAAAGGCAGTGCTCATTTACTTGTCCAGGCGCTCATCAACGGTCAGGGTTCGGGCTTCGCTTTCCAGCATCACCGGGATGCCATCGCGCACCGGGAAGGCCAAGGCATCAGCCTTGCAGATCAGCTCGCTCTTGTCCGCATTAAGGTGCAAGGGGCCCTTGCACAGGGGGCAGGCGAGGATATCGAGCAGTTTCGGGTCCATGGGTAATCCTTGAATTGAATACAACGGCGCTTGCGCCAGGCCCTCAGGTACCGGGCAACAGAGACTGCAGACGCTGATCGAGCCAGGCCACAAAGGCCGCCGACGGTACTGCATCCACCGCCAAGTACCACCAGTCATCTGCGGCAAAGGCTCGGCACTTGACCGCATCCTTCTCCGTCATCAGCACCGGCAGGGCCGGGCTGAAATCCAGTAGCTCAGCGCTGTAGGCGGCATGATCGGCAAAGGCATGGGCAACAGGGCGCCAGTGTAGCCCTTCGAGGGTCTTGAAGAAACGCTGGGGGTTACCGATACCGGCGACGGCATGCATAGCCTGCCCCGGGGCAAAATGATCCAGTTCACGGCGCTCGCCAGTGCGCAGATT
>JBFHPI010000269.1:0-4985 GCA_041592855.1 Pseudomonas sp. | reverse complement strand
TGACGATCCTGGCTGAGGCCAGCCTGGCCGGCGACCAGTTTGAGAAAGACCTGGGAGCTCCCCAGCAGCTTCTCGGCCAGGGCAATCTTGCCCTGCAGCGACGTTTCGTTCTGCACCGCGCGCAGCTCACCCTGCAGGGCTTCACGCAGCTCATTGAATTCGGCAACCTGCTCGGCGTCACGTGCCACGGGGGCCAGATTCTGCAACGTTTCGGCGATCTGCCCCTGGAGCGTGCTCAGTCGACGCTCCAGATCCCCTGCCTGACCGGACTGCCCGATCATGGCATTGATTTCGACCAGATCGGCAAAGTCCTGCAGGCTGCGCTGCAGCGCCAGGCTTTCGCCCAGCAGGTCAATACTTTCCAGAGCCGCCTGGGTGCTGACGAACTGGCGATAGGAATCGCGCACCAGGTAAAAATTGGTGACGAACATGGGCAGAAAAAACAGCACACTGATCAGGCTGAACTTCATCCCAAAGCTTAGGCGGTTCATAAGCGCGATGGCCGGATACAACACGGTCTTCACAGGAGATCTCCCGTTCTAATTATTGTCATGCACTTGAGCATGCGAGCCGCCTAGAATCGCAGAGCGGCTTTTCTTTGTCCCTTACCGCTCGACCTGCGGCACCCAGATAGACGTGGTTAATATCGGCAGATAACCGTGATCTATCTCACAAAATGCAGGCGAGCAGGGTGCCATATATACCTTTTATCGACCCTCGCCTCTGTAACTTAAGGTTAACGATGCACACGACTCTCAATCTCGGCATTGATCTGGGCGGCAGCAAGATCGAGATCATTGCCCTGCGCAATGGCCAGACCTGCCTGCGTAAACGAGCGCCAACGCCCCAAGGCGATTACGCCCAGACCCTGGCGCTTATTGCCAGCTTAGTCGAAGAAACCGAGCGCCAACTGGGGGCGCACGGCAGCGTTGGAATCGGCATCCCCGGCACCCGCTCTCCGGACCACGGAAGGATCAAGAACGCCAATTCAATCTGCCTGATCGGCCAGGATTTGCAGGGCGATCTGGAGCAACGCTTGCACCGACCGGTACGCCTGGCCAACGACGCCGACTGCTTTGCCCTGTCGGAGGCGCGCGATGGTGCCGCGGCAGGTGCCAACAGCGTATTCGGGGTGATCCTCGGCACGGGAGTAGGCGGCGGCCTGGTTTTTAATGGCCAGCTGCTCAGTGGGCCAAATGCCATTGCCGGTGAGTGGGGGCACAACCCGCTGCCCTGGCGCAACGCCACGGACGGCCCGAGTCGGCGCTGCTATTGCGGCAAAGAAGACTGCATCGAAACCTTTCTCAGTGGCCCTGGCTGGACCGCCCGCAGCGGGCTGGGCGTGGATGCCGCGACCCTGGCCAACATCGCCGAACAGACGCCAGCCGCACAGCAGGCCCTGCTGCGTTACTGCGATCAACTGGCGCGGGGGCTGGCTTCGGTGATCAATCTGATTGACCCCGAAGTCATCGTACTGGGCGGCGGCCTGTCGAATATCCAGGCGCTGTACCGGGAAGTACCGCCCCTGCTGGCCCGTTATGTGTTCTCGGACCGGGTCAATACGCGCCTGATACAGGCCAAACATGGGGATTCAAGCGGCGTCCGTGGCGCGGCCTGGCTGTGGCCTCGCGCGGATGCCTGCTAGATCAGCAGAGTCCACGCCGCCAATAGCGCGTACCAGAGCACGGCGGCGCGCACCAACAGCTGCCAGAGGCCATCCAGGGTACTGACGCCCGCCTCACCCAGGCTGGGTTCCGGGGTTTCATCGGCGGCACGCCCAGCCTTGATCACCAACTGCGCGGCAGAAATATCCCAGCTCAGCACCTCATGCAGCAGCGCCCGGCTGACCGCTGAGAAATTGCCTACCAGCGCAAACGCGGCGGCCAACACCCGCACCGGCAACCAATCCATGGCATGGCGCAACTGCACGGCTCGCTCGCGCAGCATCTCCTGGCTTGCATGCTCGGCGCTCAAAGCCAGCAGGCGGTAAGCCACAGCAGCCAGCGGCCCCAGCAGGGCATACCAGAAGATCACCGCAAAGAAACTCTGATAGGCTTGCCAGAGCAGATGCCCCTGAACCTGCTGCAACAGCTCGCTCTCGCTCGCCGCATCGACATTCAGGTCACGCCTGGCCACCAGATAGGCGGCTTCGGCATCACTGCGCCGCCAGCTATCGCGAAAAGGCCCCAGTGCCGTCTGCAGATCACCTCGTCCCAGGCTGTAGATCACCGCCCACAGGTGCACGGGCAAGGCCAGCCAGCCATAGGCCAGGGGTTCCAGCAGGAGCAGGAGCAACGTCAACGCCAGCAATGGCCCCAGCACCAGCACCGCCAGCGCCCACCAGGGGTTGTGCGGCCAGCGCTGCTCACTGTATTGCAACAGTTTCAACCAGGGGCCGTCCTGCTGCACCCTGTGGCGCCAGGCGGAAAACTTCTCAACCCATAGCACCAGCAGCAATACCAGAAAACTCATGCTTCCTCCTGTACGTCCTGTAGTGCCGCCAACAAGCGCGGCCAATCAAATGCGGGGCCCGGATCGGTCTTGCGGCCCGGCGCAATGTCCACATGGCCACAGATTCGCTGGTTGCTCAAAGCAGGATAGGCCAGTTGCAACGCCCGGATCAGCTGCGTCAATGCCGCATACTGAGCATCGCTATAGGGCAACTCATCGGTGCCTTCCAGTTCGATACCGATAGAAAAGTCATTACAGTTCTCCCGCGCGCCATAACGCGACTGCCCAGCATGCCAGGCCCGATCATGGCAGGAGACGAACTGGATGATCCCCCCATCACGCTCGATCAGAAAATGCGCGGACACCCGTAGCTCGGCGATACCGGCGAAGTAGGGGTGCTCATGCGGGTCCAGGCCATTCTGGAAAAATGTCTGCACCTTGCCGGTACCGAACTGCCCCGGCGGCAGGCTGATGTTATGCACCACCACCAGGGAAACCTCTCCTTGGGGACGGGCATTGAAGTTGGGGGATGGGCAGTGCTGGATATCGCTGAACCAGCCGCTGAGCGGATCAAACTGCATAGAGGCTCCCTGAACAAGGCTCCACTTTAGCAGCCCGCAGCCTGCTATGGCGCGGCGAAAAAACTGGCAACAAAGGCATGCTGCGCAGGTGCAGCACAGCACGAATGCAATCCGGGTACGCTTGTCATCCGGGTTTCACCCGGACTGGCACTTGTACCGCGCCACCGAGTAAGGTTCAGGCGCCCTTTAATTTGCGCAAATTGCCGATCACCGACTCCAGCGCGCGGTCGAACAACAGGGCGTCATCCAGCAGGCGAATGGCCTGCCGGCGGAACTCCACCGCCAGCCCCATGCGGGTTTTCTCCAGCACCTTCATGCCCGTACGGTTAACGAAGATGTACTTGCCCGTCGGCTTGATCACGGCCGCCAACTTGCAGCGCAGCTTGTGCTCCTCATCCTCCTGGAACTCCACCCAGCTGCCGACATGCAAGGCATCCACCTGCCGCAACGACTCGTCATCCTCGGCCAGGCTGGGTTCCGGCTCGGCTGCTCCCGTGGTACCGGGCGCCAACAGAACAATCTCTTCGACCACCTCCAGCATGGCCGGTGCCTGCTCGACAACCTCGGGCGGCAACTCCATCAGCGGCAGCACGGCCTCATTCTCGGCCTTATCCAGGCCGGGCTCAGTAGCCGCGACCTCGACTAATGCTTCCGGCAGGCTGCGCTTGAAGCGCTGAAAAGCCTGCACATGCAGCACTTCCAGCTGACTGAAGAACTCGCCGGTGGCGAACGGGTCGAACGCCGCGCTGGCCATCCCCTCGCGCAGCGCCTTGAGCAGTCCGGGGACTAACTCCAGCAGGCGCATACGGGCTTCGGGATCATCGTGGGGCTCCACGCTCCAGATCAGATCATCCATGGTGGCCAGCACCGCGCGCCACTCATCCGAGTGCACGCCATGCTTGAGGCAGGCCAGCATCAAGACCTTGCTCCAGGCCTCCTGCAGCAGGCGTACCACCACCTCGGGCAGGGTCTTGCCGAGCAAACGCTCGTTAAGCGCCTGCTCCACCTCACGCCGGGCCATTTCCGCCTTGGCACTGCCCTCCTCGGCATCGCGGGTACGCTGCTCAAGCAGCTCGCTGCGACGCCTTTCGTCGCCGGTAAAAGCGATAAAGTCCGCCAGCAGTTCGGAGAAAATCAGCGGATCATCGACAAAATCATTGAGCAAGCGCTGCACAACCTGCTCGATCTTCTGATACAGGCTGTCACGCTTGGCATCATCCTGGTCGACCCACCCAAGCGCCGCCGAGGCGATTTCATTGAGCAGCCGGCGGGCCGGGTGACTGCCGCGGTTGAAAAAGGTCTTGTCGATCACCGCGACCTTCAACATGGGGATCTGCAAGCGTCCGATCAGGGCCTTGAGCGAGTCCGGCAGGGTGCGGTCATCGAGAATAAACTCGAACAGCATCGACACCAGATTGATCACGTCCTCATCCACTTCGCCAACTACGCGCGTCTTGCCACTCTTGGCGCTGGCGCGCGTCAGCAGCTGCTCCAGCTGCTCGCGCAGATCGAAGTCCTCGCTGGCCTGGGCCGGTGCCCGCTGCTGCATATGAGAGAGCAGGCGCATCAGGTCGTTGCTACTGATCGGCATGGCATCAACCGGACGTTCGCGACGCGGCAGCGCGCTGCCGCGGGCATTGGCCAACAACCCCTGCAGAGCACCGAAAACCTCTTGCACGTCCTGCTCGCTGAAGTCCGCGGCACTTGCCCCGCCGCTCAGTTCAAGATCAGTTTCACGAGCGCGAGTCGATGCAGCTCGCCCAGGATTACGCTTCTGCGGCGGAACTGCCGGTAGCTCGGGCAGAATCCCGGCAGCAACCAACGCCTGATTGGCATCGGCATAAAGCTGATCCAGGCAGCCCAATACATATTTCTCGAACAACTTGAGGATGATCAATTTGACCCGGATTTCGACCCCCAAGCTGCTGCAGGCCTCCATAAAGAAACCGCAGA
>JBFHPI010000268.1:0-4991 GCA_041592855.1 Pseudomonas sp. | reverse complement strand
TCGGCGGTGCATGCGGCCAATGCCGCGGTTGTGGCGGCCGCGAGCAGTGCCGGGGGCAAGCCTGGTATGGGCACTACGCTGGTGGCGGTGCAGATGCAGGGCGCCCAGTTCAGCATTGCCTGGGTCGGTGATAGCCGTGCCTACCGCGTGGGAGTCGAACAGATAGATCGTCTCAGCCATGATCACAGCTGGGTGCAGACAATGATCGATGCCGGGCAGATGAGCGAGGCAATGGCGCGCAGTCACCCGCAGCGCAATGTCATTCTGCAGTGCCTCGGGCGTGCGGATCAGCCTCTGGAGGTTGGGCAGGTTCAGGGCTGTCTGGGCGTGCAGGAGTTGCTCTTGCTGTGCAGCGATGGCCTGACTGGGGAGCTTGAGGATGAACAGATCCAGCAGCTCTGCAGTCAGGCGCCCACCCTCGATGCCCTGGTGCAGCAACTGATCGAGCAGGCCAAGCAGCAGGGTGGCAAGGATAATATTTCCTGTATCGTGATCGGCCTGGGAGCCGTGGCGATGCGTGACGAAGAGCAAACCCGTGAGCAGGGCTTCTTCAGCCGCCTGTTCAACTCCAGAAAGCCCTGATAGCGATGCCCGCCGACATGACCGATGCCTTGATCGCGATACCCGGATATGAGGTGCATGGCCGCCTGGGCAAAGGGGGCATGGCCGAGGTTTACCTGGCCACCCAGCAATCGTTACAGCGCAAGGTGGCCATCAAGGTCCTGCTCAGCGCCGATGATCAGGCCTTCTGCCAGCGCTTTATCAAGGAAGGCCATATTGTCGCCGGCCTGCACCATCCTTCCATCATCACCATCTATGACATCGACCAACTGGCCGATGGTCGCTACTACCTGGCCATGGAGTTTATCCCCGGTGGTGACCTGGCCCAGCGCAAGGGCCAGGTGTTCGAGCCAGCCCAGGCCCTGCGTATTGTCCGGCAGATTGCCAGCGGCCTGGCGGTGGTGCATGGGCGTGGTTTGGTGCACCGCGATATCAAGCCAGCCAATATTCTCTTCCGCGCCGACGGCACCGCCGTGATCACCGACTTTGGCGTGGCCAAGGAAGTGCAGCTGGACACTGACCTGACCCAGTTCGGTATTGCCGTCGGCAGCCCGGCCTATAGCAGCCCGGAACAGGCCCAGTGTCAGCCCCTGGATGCGCGCAGTGATATCTACAGCCTGGGGGTGATACTGCTGGAGATGCTCACCGGCACTAACCCCTATCGCGGCGGCAACTACACCCAGACCGTGATGAACCATGTGCAGATGGACGTGCCGCAGCTGCCGGACGCGCTGCAGGCTTATCAGTGGCTGCTGGAGCGCATGCTGGCCAAGGACCCGGATGCACGCTTTGCCGATTGCCGGGTGCTGCTGGCCAGCCTCGACGAGCTCGACGGGCCAGACCTGGACAGCACGCGCATCGCGCCGGCGGTGGCCGTGCAGCCGCGTAAACGCTCGGCGCTGTCGCTGTGGGCCTGGCTGCTGATCGCACTGGGCCTGCTGGGCGCTAGCGGCACGGCGGGTTATTACGCCTATCAACATCAGCGCCTCAACGACCTGCTGGTGCGCGCCGAGCTCAAGCTGCAGCAAGGCCATCTGCTGGCACCGGAGCGGGACAATGCCGATTACCTGTTCCGCCAGGCGCTGCTGCTGGATGCCGATAATCCTCAAGCCCTGGATGGTTTGCAGCGTGTCCTGCAGATGCGCCTGCAGCAGTACCTGACCCTGGCCGAAGAACGCTTGCACGACGGCCGCTGGCTGTTGCCCGAGGACGACAGCGCCACCTACTATTTCCGCCAGGTACTGGCCTGGGAGGCGGATAACCTGCTGGCGCTGGCCGGGCTGGAGCGTGTAGCTCAGCGCTACGTGCAACAGGCCAGGGAGGCCTATCAACGGCGCGAGTTCGCCCTGGCGCTGACCGCCATCCAGCAGGGGCTGGAGGTCAGCCCCAGTAACGAGGCCTTGCTGCAGCTTGGCGCCGAACATGAACAGCGCGTGCGGGCCGCGCAGGTGCGGCGTACGTCCCCAAGACCCTCTGGCACTGCGACTTCTGCGCCGCGTCAGCCTGAGGGCAACCCGGTCAAACGTTTGTGGAACTCCATTTTCAACGATTGAGTTCAGGACGCCGAATGCCCCGGCTGAGGCCAGGGCAGGGGCGCTTTGGTCTACCCCGCTACTTGAATTGAGGGTGCGTCAACGATGCTGCGGATCCACTTTAGCGATAACCGTCAGGCTCCAATCTGGCTGGTCGAGGAGCGCTTCACCATTGGCCGGGACAGCCGCAACCAGCTGGTCTTGAACGACCCGGGCATCGCGCCCTTTCATGCGGAGATTCGCCAGGATCAGGGCTTCTACTACCTGAGCGACCTGGGCAGCGAAAACGGAACGCTGGTGAATGGCGAGCGTGTCGGTGCGCGCTTTCAGCTGCGTGCCGAGGATCGGGTCAGCATGGGACCGGTGCAGATGCATTTAGTCGATCCAGGCAAAGGCCCAGCACGCCCGGAAAGCAGCACGCGCTGGTTCCTTCAGGTCATTCAGGGCGAGCATGAGGGCCGCAAGTTTCATATCAGTGGCTCCATGACCTTTGGTCGTTCGGTCAAGTGCGAGCTGTGTTTCAGTGATCAGGAGTTGTCGCGTCGGCACTGCGAGTTCTATCTCAAGGACGATGTGCTGGAGGTCAAGGATCTGGCTTCGGCCAATGGCATCCTGGTCAACCAGCAAAAGGTCGCCACGGCGGTGTTGCAATCGGGGGATCAGTTGAAGATGGGGTCAGTCACCCTGCTGGTGATCGGGCCCAAGGTGCAGGTCAGCCAGGCCGTGGATGAAGATGCCACGGTGTTTATGCGCGCGGTGGACTTGCCCAAGCCCGTCAAGCGCCTTCCACCGATCAACCCCGCCGTCACGGCCAATCCGCTGCGAGCTGCTGCACAGGACAAACCGGCGCCTGCCCCATCGGCTGCCATGAACAAGCGCTGGCTATTGATGGTGCTGCTGGTGCTGATTGGCCTGGCCGCCCTGCTGGTCAGCCTGTGGCGTTGAGGTGCTGCCCGAAAAGTGAGTCGGGTGACGTGATACGACCGTGCCAAATGCACAGGCGAGCGCTAGGCTAGGGGTCCTGCCGACTGGTTGCGAGAGTGCCCGTGAAATTCTTGGCTGTGCTGTTGTCTGCCTGCTGCCTGCTGGCCTTGCCGCTGTCGGGCTGGGCCTGGTCCAATCATGCCCTGGGCAGCCAGTTGGCGCTGCAGCGCTTGCCCGAACTGCAGGGGTAGGTGCGCTATGAGGCACTGGAGGATTTTCTGGTTGCCCAAGCCGGGGCCATTGAGCAACTGCTCGATGAGCAGGAAGCCTTTGCCCTGGAGCACTTTCCCGGGTACCCGGCGCGCCCGGACGCTCTGCGTTTTACTGCCAATGCGGCCGATTTGCGCGGCGCCTTTATCCAGGCCCTGCGCATCAACCCCGAGGTGCGCCTGGCGCCTTTTATCCAGCAACTGCCGGGGCAACAGGCCGGACCACGTGCGCGCCTGCCGATTGAGCAGGTGCTGGTGTTTCGCAAGCTGGGGCCCTGGAGCCACTGGCACTATCTGCAGCTGCGCGAAGGGGAGGCGGTGGATGTGCTGCAGGTGCTGAGCAGCGCCGCCGACGAACCGGACTACGGCCACGATATCAACCTCTTCAGCGACAATCCGGGCACTGCCGGCGCCCGCTACAACTTCGGCGAGCAACCCTTCGGCGATGCGCGCTTCGAGTATTCATCCCAGGCGCCATTTCATATCGGCTACTACCACGAAGGCGAGATCATCTTCCAGGCTGCGCCCTACCTGCGTCGCACCCTGCCGCACTGGCGCATCTACCAGTACACCAGTCTGGCCCGCCTGGCCCTGGCCACTGGGCATGACTATTGGGGCTACCGTTTTCTCGGCTGGGCCCTGCATTATCTGCAGGACCTGACCCAGCCCTACCATGCCAAGACGGTGCCGGGTTTTTCCATCCCGGAGCTGATTCTTATCGCCCTCAAGGCCGCCGCCGGTTACCCCGAACAACGTGCGGGGGCAATTGCCCGCGTGGCGGATCGGCATACCGCCATCGAGGAATACCAGCTGGATCGTATGCAGCAGCTGTTGCGCGCCGGTGACCTGCAGCATCCGTTGCTAAGGGCCTATAGCGAGGCGCCGGAGCAGGCTTATCCAGCCTTCTCGGTGGATTACCCGGCACAGGTCGTGGCCGCTGAATCCCATGCCACGGCGGATCGTTTCGATCAGCTGATTGGCGATTGGCTGGCCCGTCAGCCGGAACAGGCGCCGGGTTTCACAGGCGGCAATCAGTTGCGCCCTGGTCAGGCCGACCCGCTGCTGGAGGCATTGCTGGTGGAGCTGTTCCGCCGTTTTGCCGCCCATAGCCGCAACGCCGTGCAGGCCACGCTCAACCCGGCAGCAGACGCCGCTCGGCCTGGATCTCCGGCAGGTCCTGACGACGCTGGTAGACCCGTAGCGCCTCACTGATATTGAGGCGCTCATCGATATTCTGCTGCAGCAGCAAACCCAGGCGACTGCGATCCAGACTCATCAGATCCCCTTCAAGGCGGCGCCAGACAAATTCGCTGCAGGGGCTGATGCTGGCTTCGTCGACATCCAGGCCAAAGGCGTCTTCGGAAAAACGCACGATATGCTGGCCACTCTTGTGGTTGAAACCGACAAAACCGGTGAGAGCGTCGGCAGCTCTGCAGATGCTGGAAGAGGTGATGCTCATACTGGGCCTCGTGTGGCAACGGTGGGCTTGCGCGCCAGGGCGCTGTGCGGGTTGTGCGCCCATGCTAGGGACTTGTCCTGTGTCTGCCTTGCTGTCGATCAATAAAACGGTGCGTTGCCGGGGGGACAAGACAGGGCAGCGGATGCGGCAAAAAGGCCTGGCCAGTTAAGCCAGGTACTGCTGGGGCTGCAAAACGGGGAAACTCGGGGGGATTCCCTGCCGCGCAACCGGGCCGGCTGCCGATAG
>JBFHPI010000267.1:0-5024 GCA_041592855.1 Pseudomonas sp. | reverse complement strand
CCCCGTGATGCTGCCGGCATAGCTGCTGTCGCCAGCCTGATCGACCGTCAACTGGGCACTGCCCAACGCCAGCATGCCGCCGCTGCCGGACAGTGCGCTCATGCTCAGATCGAAACCATTCAGGTCCAGGGTGCCGCCGTTGACCGTATAGGCCGTATCGGCAACAAAAGCGCCGGCCAAACCCTGGCGCAGGGTGCCCGCCGCCAACACAGTGCCACCGCTGTAGCTGTTGGCCACGTCCAGCAGCAGAAGGCCGGCACCCAGTTTGCTCAACGCGCCAGCGCCACTGATTGCCGAGGCTAGGGTTACATCATTGCCATTGGTATCGAATAGGCCTCCAGCCGCCCCTAGGGGCTGCAAACGGTTCGAGATATCCACTGTATTGCCGGCAGCCCACTGAAGTCCGCCGCCATCGAGCACGATATCGCCCCCGGTCAGATTGGTCGTATCGGCAAAATTGATCAGCCCACCTTCAATACGCAGCGTGCCGTTCCACACGTCATCGTTGGTTCCCCTGAGGCTCAGGATACCGGTACCGACCTTGGTCAGTCCGCCGCTGGAGTCGCCGTCCAGGGTGCCGCTGAGCAGGGTCGAGAGATTGTTGCTGCCAACCGTAAGAAGCACCGAGCCCAGAAAAAAATCCCCCGCACCTTCGATGGAGCCGGCGCTGGCCTGGCCCAAGCCGTTGAACTGCACATAACCGCCGGCCTCCGCCACCAGCCGGGCATCGCCCGCCGTGCTGTTGCCATTGAACTCGGTATAGCCGCCATTCTTGTTGATCAGGGTCGCATCGGCAGCGCTGCTGTCGCCATTGAAGACCACACTGCCATCCAGTTCATTGATCAGGGTGGCGCTACCCGGACTGCTCTGGTCATTGAACTCGGTGACCGAGTCGTCGATGTTGGTGATGCTGGCACTGCCAGCCGTACTCTGATCGTTGAACTGGATAAAGCCCGCCACATCGTTATGGATCGTGGCGCCGCCCGCCGTACTCTGATCGTTGAAGATCAGGGTGCCGCTGGTATTGTCGATGGCCCCATCCCCTGCCGAGTCAGTGCCTGAAAAGACCGCAGCCTGGCTGGCCACAGGCACAAGCGCCAACACGAGTACGCGCAACAACCTGAGCGGATATGAACGTTGCACCCTGGCTACACGCCGCGCCGTGGACATGTCAGGTCTCCCTCATGGGTTGCGAATGCCGGCGGTGGCTCAGTGGCCCTCTGGTTGACCGAGCGATACGCCGTTCAAACTGAAGACTAGCCATTTGCCAGCAAGGTGCCATGCCCACACCGCAGGATTGCGACACAACAGCGACCCATACTTAAAGAAAAACCCCGCCGGATCACTCGGGCGGGGCTTTTAACGGCAAGTAGGTTAACTGGCCCACTCGATCTTGCTGAAGTCCATGGTGTTCTCCCGTGGCGAGGCAGTGATGCCGGCCACCGCTTCACGCTTCTTCAGCAGGATATAGCCGAAGCAGCCGAAGAACAGGCCGATGACCAGGGCGCCGACCCACTGGATCTGCAGGAATTCCAGCTTGAACAGCAAGGTCAGCAGGCACATCAGCAACAGGTTGCCGAGCAGGTAGAGCGGCTTGCCCAGGCGCTGGGTGGTCATGCCCAGGTTGTCGGTGTACAGGCGGATCAGCGAGTCCAGGGAGTTGATCACCATCAGCACGCCCACGGCCACCATGGCCAGGTTGATAAAGCCGCTGATGGCCAGTTCCTCGACGTGGTAGTAGTACAACACGCTGAACCAGACCCCGATGGCCAGGGACGGAAACACCATCATCGCCGCCATCAGCTGCCAGGTGCGCAGGCCGCCGGCAAAGCGGGCGGTGAACTGGCCGATCATGATGCTCCAGGAGAACCACCAGAACAGGTAGAACTCATGGTAGTCGTTGAGCGGCAGGATGAACTGGTGAAGGTTGCCGAAGTAGGCGCCGATCAGGCTGGCGGTGGCGATAAAGTCGCCGACATCGCCCTGGTCGGTGAGGAAGGCCGCGCCCCACATAAAGGCGATCAGGGCGATAAACAGCCAGGTGGTGCCCAGGCTCAGCAGCCGCACATAGCGCAGGCTGGTGCTGGAGTAGACTGCCACGGCGATGGCCGCCAGGACGATCAGGTAGAAGGTCGGCACCAGGCTCTCGCCGTCACCGATCTGCGGCAGGTACCAGGGCAGGTTGCTCAGCAGCAGGAAGGCGGTGAAGGCACAGGTGCCGATGATCACCAGGTTGTTGACCAGCTTGACCAGGGGAATCTCGAAAAAGCCCACCCGCGGTTCGATCACGCAGAAGTAGAAACAGGTGAGGAAGTAGAAGCCCCAGATCAAAAAGGCCCAGAAGCCAAATTCGATCGCCAGGGGGTTGGCGAAGGCGTATTCGAGATTTTCCGGGTCGGCGTAGCTGGCGAACTCGGTGAGGGGGAACATGATCAGGCCGACATCCAGGCCCGAGGTGAAGAGAATCGCGATAAAGGTGAAGGTGCGTACCGGGGTCACGCCGATACAGCGCAGGTTGCCCCATTTGAAGAGGATGGCTGCCATGGCAGCGAAGGTGAAGATCAGGCCTAGGGATAACCAGAGGGTCATGGCTGCCTCCGGTCGTAATGAGTGGGTTCTTGGTTTAATCGCATGGGGTGCTCCTCCTGTTGTTGGGGTTGTTCTAACTGGGGGCGCACAGCGCCCCGAATCTGAGATCAGGACGCCGGGCGCATGGCCGCCTGCAGACGCTGGCGGGTCTGCCACTGGGCATCGCCACGCACCGGCAGGTCGCTGGCCGGCAACGCTTCACGGCCGCGAATCAGGTCCGCGGCGCGCTCGGCGAGCATGATGGTCGGGGCATTGAGGTTGCCGTTGGGGATGCTCGGGAAGATCGACGAGTCCACCACGCGCAAGCCCTTAAGGCCATGCACGCGGGTCTGCGAGTCGACCACCGCCCGCTCATCCTCGCCCATGCGGCAGCTGCCACAGGGGTGGTAGGCGCTCTCCACCGCCTGGCGCACGAATCGATCGATTTCCTCGTCACTCTGCACCCCGCTACCCGGCTGGATTTCCTCGCCGCGATAGGGGTCCATGGCCGGCTGCGCGATGATCTCCCGGGTCAGGCGCACGCAGGCGCGAAAGCCCTCGCGGTCGTCCTCATGCTGCAGGTAGTTAAAGCGAATCTGCGGGGCTTCAGCCGGATCGGCGCTGCGCACCCGCACAAAACCGCGGCTCTTGGGTTTGTTGTGGCCGATATGCAACTGGAAGCCATGGCCGTCGAAGGCCTCCTTGCCGTCATAGCGCATGGCCGCCGGCAGGAAGTGGTACTGCAGATCCGGCCAGGGTACCCCGGCCTTGGAGCGGATAAAGCCGCAGGACTCGAAGTGGTTGGTGGCGCCCAGGCCGTCCTTTTTCAGGATCCAGCGGGTGCCGATCAGCAACTTGTTCCACCAATCGAGCTTGCCGTTGAGGGTGATCGGCTGCTGACAGCGGTACTGGAAGTAGAACTCCAGGTGATCCTGCAGGTTCTCGCCGACGCCCGGCAACGCATGCTGCACCTCGATTCCAGCGGCCTGCAGCACCTCGGGGCGGCCGATGCCGGACAGCTGCAGCAGATGCGGCGAGCCGATGGGCCCGGCACTGAGGATCACCTCGGCGCGGCAGCGCACCTCTTGCGTCTGCCCCTTGCGACTGTAGCGCACGCCCACGGCGCGCTGGCCGTCGAGCAGGATGCGCTCGACCAGGGCATGGGTCACCACGGTCAGGTTGTCGCGCTGCATGGCCGGGCGCAGGTAGGCATTGGCGGTGGACCAGCGCCGCCCGTCCTTGATGGTCATGTGCATGGCGCCAAAGCCTTCCTGCTGCATGCCGTTGTAGTCGGCGGTGGCCGGGTAGCCGGCCTGCACCCCTGCGTCGATAAAGGCGCGGTACAGCGGGTTCTGCATATTGTTGCCGTTGTTCACCGCCAGGGGGCCGTTGTCGCCGCGGTAGGCGTCGCCGCCAAAGGCCCAGGTCTCGGCCTTGCGAAAGTACGGCAGGCAGTGGGCATAGCCCCAATCTTCGGCTCCCAGCGCCTGCCACTCGTCGAAGTCGCCGGCATGGCCGCGCACGTAGACCATGCCATTGATCGAGGACGAGCCGCCCAGCACCTTGCCGCGCGGGCAGTGCATCTGCCGGTTGTCCAGGTAGGGTTCAGGATCGCTGGTGAACTGCCACGCATACTTGCGCGTGTTCATGGGGATGGAGAGCGCGGTGGGCATCTGGATAAAGATGCTCTTGTCGCTGCCACCGGTCTCCAGCAGCAGCACCTGGTGCTGGCCATCCTCGCTGAGGCGGTTGGCCAGCACACAACCGGCGGAGCCGGCACCAATGATGATGTAATCGAATTGAGAATAAGTCATGCGCGACTCCCGGCCCTTAGAAAGGGCTCTGCAGGT
The DNA here is from genome assembly GCA_041592855.1 of Pseudomonas sp. Classification (GTDB taxonomy): domain Bacteria; phylum Pseudomonadota; class Gammaproteobacteria; order Pseudomonadales; family Pseudomonadaceae; genus Aquipseudomonas. The sequence continues at coordinate 606 of JBFHPI010000267.1, read as the reverse complement.
CCTCCATGCCGACATAAACGGCCTTGAGCTGGGTGTAGTGATTGAGGGTGGCCAGGCCGTTCTCGCGGCCGATGCCGGAGAGTTTGTAACCGCCCACCGGCATCTCGGCAGGCGAGGCACCATAGGCGTTGATCCAGCAGATGCCCGCCTGCAACTGCGCCACCACCCGGTGGGCACGGCGGATATCGCGGGTAAAGACCCCGGCCGCCAGGCCGGTGTCGGTGTCATTGGCGCGGCGGACCACCTCGGCCTCGTCGTGAAAGCGCAGCAGGCTCATGACCGGGCCGAAGATTTCCTCGCGACAGATGCGCATGTCGTCGTGGCAGTCGCCAAAGACCGTTGGCTCGACAAAATAGCCGCCCGGCGCGGAGGCCGGCTGGGCGGCCCGGCCGCCACACAGCAGGGTGGCGCCTTCGGCCAGGCCCTGCTCGATATAGCCGAGCACCTTGTCGCGGTGCGCGCGGGAGATCAGCGCACCGAAATTGGTCGCCGGGTCCATCGGGTCACCCATGCGGATGTTCTCACGCACACGGCTCAGCAGGCGCGCGCAGAAAGCGTCGTAGAGGCTGTCATGGACGAACACACGGGTGCCGTTGGTGCAGATCT
>JBFHPI010000266.1:0-5032 GCA_041592855.1 Pseudomonas sp. | reverse complement strand
TCATCAGCTCCAGGTTGGCGATGGCGTCTTTGAGCGGGCCTGTGAACTCGGCGAGCGAGGCGTCGGCGCTGTCGGTAAAGGCCTTGATCTCTTCGGCGAAGTGCTTGTAGAACGCACCGCCGCTGCCCACTACCTTGCGGCCAACCAGATCCAGGGCCTGGATGCCGTTGGTGCCTTCATAGATCTGGGTGATGCGGCAGTCGCGGATCAGCTGCTCCTGACCCCACTCGCGGATAAAGCCGTGGCCGCCGAAGATCTGCTGGCCATGCACGGTGGTTTCCAGGGCCATATCGGTGAGGAAGGCCTTGGCCACCGGGGTGAGCAGGGCGACCAGCTCTTCGGCACGCTTGCGGGTTGCGGCGTCTTCGCTGAACTTGGCGGTGTCCAGCTGCATGGCCACGTAGCTGGAGAAGGCACGACCGCCTTCGTTCAGGGCCTTCATGGTCAGCAGCATGCGACGCACGTCGGGATGGACGATGATCGGGTCGGCCACCTTGTCCTTGGCCACCGGACCGGTCGGCGCGCGGCTCTGGATACGGTCGCGGGCGTATTCCACGGCGTTCTGGTAGCTGCGCTCGCCCAGGGACAGGCCCTGGATACCCACGCCCAGACGCTCGTAGTTCATCATGGTGAACATGGCGGCGAGGCCCTTGTTCGGCGCATCAATAATCCAACCGGTGGCGCCGTCGAAGTTCATCACACAGGTGGCCGAGGCCTTGATGCCCATCTTGTGCTCGATGGAGCCGCAGGACAGCGAGTTCTTTTCGCCCAGGGAGCCGTCGTCATTGACCATGACCTTGGGCACCAGGAACAGCGAGATGCCTTTCGGCCCGGCCGGGGCGTCCGGCAGCTTGGCCAGCACCAGGTGGATAATGTTCTCGGTCAGGTCATGCTCGCCGCCGGTGATAAAGATCTTGGTGCCGGTGATCTTGAAGCTGCCGTCGGCCTGCGGTTCGGCCTTGGTACGGATAATGCCGAGGTCGGTGCCGGCATGGGGCTCGGTCAGGCACATGGAGCCGGCCCAGACGCCGGAGTACATGTTCGGCAGGTATTTCTCTTTCAGCTCTTCGCTGGCGTGGGCGTTGATCGACAGGCAGGCACCGGCGGTCAGCATGGGGTACAGGCCGAACGACAGGTTGGCCGAGTTGACCATTTCCTCGACCTGGGCCGAGATCACCTTGGGCATGCCCATGCCGCCGAATACCGGGTCACCACCGACGCCGACCCAGCCGCCTTCGGCATAGGTCTTGTAGGCCTCGGGGAAGCCGGCCGGGGTTTTCACCACGCCGTCGTTCCAGGAGCAGCCTTCTTCATCACCGCTGCGGTTGAGCGGGGCAATGGTGCCTGCGGTGACCTTGCCGGCTTCTTCGAGAATGGCGGCGGCGGTGTCTTCGTCCACCACTTCAGCCAGGCCAGGAAGCTGCGCCCACAGCTTGGACACCTCAAACACTTCATTGAGCACGAAGCGCATATCGCGCAGGGGAGCTTTATAGTCAGCCATGGGGCAAATCCTCACACAAAGCAGCAGGTATACAGATGTGCCCGAAGTCTAACCGAACAACATTTTAGACACATAGCGTCGCGTAATGACCATTTAGTCGCCAAACGTTCGGCCAGCAGGGCACGATTAAAACCCAAACGGATTCAGGCAGTTGCCCGCCAGCACCGCCTGTCAGGACGTGCGGGCGATGCCAGCCCCCTCAGGCCCGGCCGGTCTCCAGCTTGACCGCCCCGCGCCGCTGGGCATGACTGCGGATGCAGTTGCGCCCTGCGCTTTTCGCGCTGTACAGGGCCTGGTCGGCCGCCTTGATCACCTCATGCGGACTGACCGGCTGCCCGCCCCGCTCGGCCACACCCATGCTGATGGTCACCGCCACCTGGGCCGCCACCTTGCCGCTGCGCCGCTGCCGCCCCTGGCGGTTGTCCAGCGGCCGCTGGTGCGGATCCCGCAGCTGCAGGCGATAGTCCTCGATGGCCTGCCGCACCCGCTCCAGGTGCGGCAGACAGGCCTCCTGGCTCTTGCCGGGAAAGACCAGGGTGAACTCTTCGCCTCCATAGCGGTAGGCCTTGCCGCCTCCGCCGACCTTGCGCAGCTGGCTGGCGACCAGGCGCAACACCTGATCACCGACATCATGGCCATGGGTGTCGTTGAACTTCTTGAAATGGTCGACATCGGCCATGACGATCACATAGTTGCGCCCCAGACGCTGCAGCCGCTCATTCAGGGCCCGGCGCCCCGGCAGGCCAGTCAGCTCATCGCGAAAGGCCATCTCATACGCCTCATGGGCCAGCGCGGCGACCAGCATCAGCATGATCAGGCTGCTCATCACATTCAGTGCGTGGGTGAGGATAAAGGTATTGGGCAGCAGCCAGAACAAGCCGACCAGTCCCAGCAACTGTGCGGCATACAGCGGCCGCGGCGAGCGCAGATACTGCACCAGCAGGATGATCAGGCCACAGATAAATCCCGGGTAAGCCGGCTGGACCAGGACCATCCAGTCGAACTGCAGGGCCGGCCAACGCACCTTGGACACGCCATGCAGAAGCGCCTCGGGAAAGCGCTGAGCAATTCCGGCAGCCAGCGCGCCAACGATCAGCAGCACCAGGGCCCGGGCCACCAGGTCCTGCAGCAGATGGGTGCGTTCCGGCCAGGCGGCATAGAGGCTGTAAAGCAAAGGCAGGAGCAGGCTGCACAGGTGAAAGACCAACGCCGCATCATTGCGTAGCTGCCCCGTAGCGCGGAAATGATCGACCTGAATATCAAGCAGAAAGTAACCGAGATACAGCGTCAACAGTAGAAACAGCTCGCGCTGTCGTCCATATCCCAGACAGAAGGCACTGCCGAGCAGCAACAGCAAGGTGGGCAGTACATTAAACAGCGAGGTGAAGAACTCGCTGAGCTGGGCCAGCCGGGCCAATAGCAGCGCGCCCCCGAGCAGCAGCAGTGAGGGCAGAAAATGACTGAGGCGCACAGCAGCCAAACGCAACAAGACCAGCTCCAGCGGACGGCATGAAGTAGTTGATGCGCAGTTTGCCTGTAACCAGCGGGTTACGCACGGAACCTGACCGGCAAATCGACCAGATACCAGTCGCCATGCGGCGAGCGAACGACACGTACCCTGCACCAGGAGGCGCAGACTGCCCCGCAGCGCGCGGCAGAAGCGGTGACGTGCAGCGCAAGGGCCGCAGGTCGTCCGCACGGCAGACACCGCACTACCCGGGTCGAGCCCCGGCGCGCCTTGTCCAGGCAAATGCGACGCCCATAAAAAAGCCGCCACCCCAGGGGGCAGCGGCTTGATCGAGCTGGACGGGACCTGGCTTAGTAGCCCAGGGCGAAGTGCTCTTCGTCCATATCCATCAGGTTGCTGGCGCCTGACAGCATGGCTTCCACATGGGTGCGGGTACGCGGCAGGATGCGGGCGTAGTAGAAACGCGCGGTCTGCAGCTTGGCCTTGTAGAAGGCCTCGTCTTCGGTACCGGCAGCCAGCTTCTCGGCAGCCAGGCGCGCCATGTCGGCCCAGAAGTAGGCCAGGCAGGCGTAGCCGGAATACATCAGGTAGTCCACCGAAGCGGCACCGACTTCTTCGCGATCCTTCATGGCGGCCATGCCGACCTTCATGGTCAGGTCGCCCCACTCCTTGTTCAGCTGGGCCAGCGGCTCGACGAATTCCTTGACCGCGGCGTTGCCTTCGTTGCTCTGGCAGAACTTGTGCACGATCTTGGTGAAGCCCTTGAGCGCTTCGCCCTGGGACATCAGGATCTTGCGACCGAGCAGGTCGAGGGCCTGAACGCCGGTGGTGCCTTCGTACATCATGGAGATGCGGCAGTCACGCAGGTTCTGCTCCATGCCCCACTCGGCGATAAAGCCGTGGCCACCGTAGATCTGCATACCATGGGAAGCGGCCTCGAAGCCGACTTCGGTCATAAAGGCCTTGGCGATCGGGGTGAGGAAAGCCAGCAGTTCGTCGGCGGCTTTCTTCTCTTCTTCGTTCTGGCTGTACTTGACGATGTCGACCTGCTTGGCAGTGAAGTAGACCATGGCGCGGTTGCCTTCGGCGAACGCCTTCATGGTCAGCAGCATGCGACGCACGTCCGGGTGCACGATGATCGGGTCGGCCGCCTTGTCCGGTGCTTTCGGGCCGGTCAGGGAACGCATCTGCAGACGCTCGCGGGCGTACTTAAGACCACCCTGGAAGCCGACTTCGGCGTGGGCCAGGCCCTGCAGGGCGGTACCCAGGCGGGCGGTGTTCATAAAGGTGAACATGCAGTTCAGACCTTTGTTGGCCGGGCCGATCAGGTAACCGGTGGCGCCATCAAAGTTCATCACGCAGGTGGCGTTGCCGTGGATGCCCATCTTGTGCTCGATGGAGCCACAGGTCACCGCATTGCGCTCACCGATGCCGCCTTCGACGCTAGGCAGGAACTTCGGCACGATAAACAGGGAGATCCCCTTGGTGCCCTGGGGCGCATCGGGCAGGCGGGCCAGCACAATATGGACGATGTTGTCGGCCATGTCGTGCTCGCCAGCGGAAATAAAGATCTTGGTGCCGGACACCTTGTAGCTGCCATCAGCCTGCGGCTCAGCCTTGGTGCGCAGCATGCCCAGGTCGGTACCGCAGTGCGGCTCGGTCAGGCACATGGTGCCGGTCCACTCGCCGGATACCAGCTTGGTCAGGTAGGTGTGCTTCTGCTCATCAGTGCCGTGGGCGTCCAGGGTGTTCATCGCACCGTGGGACAGGCCGGGGTACATGCCCCAGGACCAGTTGGCACTGCCAACCATTTCACTCAGTACCAGACCCAGCGACTCAGGCAGGCCCTGGCCACCATGGTCGACGTCATGGGCCAGGCTCGGCCAGCCGCCTTCAACGTACTGTTGATAGGCTTCCTTGAAACCGGTCGGAGTCTTAACGCCTTCCGGTGTCCAGGTACAACCTTCGGTGTCACCCACACGGTTAAGAGGAGCGATCACCTGCTCACAGAATTTGGCGCCTTCTTCAAGAATGGCGTCGACCATGTCCGGAGTAGCGTCCTG
>JBFHPI010000265.1:0-5033 GCA_041592855.1 Pseudomonas sp. | reverse complement strand
CCTGCCAACCTCGGCCAATAGCTGATTGAGGCTGACGGCCTGATTCCAGCCGACATTGACCGCCTCCGGGGATACCTGCGGCAGCTCCAGCGCCTGCATCAGCAGCTGCACCAGATCGCCCACATAGAAGAAATCGCGGGTCTGCTCACCATCGCCGAACACGCTGATCGGCAGACCCTGCTGGGCGCGCTGGGTAAAGATGCTGATCACCCCGGAATACGGCGAGGATGGATCCTGGCGCGGGCCGAAGATATTGAAGAAGCGAAAGATCGCAGGCTCCAGCCCATGCTGGCGGCGGTAGAAATCCAGGTAGTGCTCGCTGGCCAACTTGTCGGCCGCATAAGGCGTCAGCGGCGCCTTGGGGGTGTCCTCGGCAATCGCCTGGCCCTCGCCGTTATTGCCATAGACCGCCGCACTGGAAGCGAACAGCACCCGTTTCAGACCATGTTCACGCATGGCCTCGCAGACATTCAGGGTGCCGACAAAGTTGCTCTGGTGGGTGGCCACCGGATCATCCACCGAAGCCTGTACCGAGGCCACGGCCGCCAGATGGGCCACTGCCGTGCACCCCTCTACGGCGCCCGCCACCACAGTCATATCGGCCACATCGCCCTGAATAAATTCCAGGGCGGGATTGTCCAGGGCCAGGTTGCTCAACTTGCCCATGGACAGATTGTCCAGCACACGCACCGCATGGCCGGCAGCCAGCAGCGCATCGACCAGATGCGAGCCGATAAAGCCGGCGCCACCGGTGACCAGTACCCGGGAGAGTTCAGACATGGCGGTAATAACGATCCAGAAGAGCAGGGAGCCCGGTGCGCCAGGCCCGAGGCTTAATGCCAAAGGTGTGGAAAATCTTCTTGCAGGCCAGCACGGCATGCTGCGGCTCTTCCGCGGCATCGGCGCGGGCGGCATGGGCCTGGGCGCTGACTTCCTCGATCAGGTTGCCGTGCAGCTGGCGCGCCTCGCTCAGCACCGCCTGGCCCAGGGTCAGGCTGGTGGTCGCCTCATGGCCGCCATAGTGGTAGGTGCCCCACAGCGGGCTGTTGCAATCGAGCTGCTTGAGTACCGCAAGAATCACCCGCGCCGCATCATCCACCGGGGTCGGATTGCCGCGCCGATCATCGGCCAGGTAGAGCACCTCATCGCGCTCGGCCCGCTGCAGAAAGCGCCCGAGCAGACCGTCGGGGCTGTCATCCAGCAGCCAGCCAAAGCGCAGCAGCACATGCCGTGGACAACTGCGCCGCACCACCTGCTCCAGCGCCAGCAAGGCCTGGCCCCGCACGCCCAGAGGCAGCGGCTCGTCCTTCTCGCTGTAGGCGGTGGCGCGTGCGCCATCGAAGACGCGATAGCGGGAGGGTTGCAGCAGGCGGATCTCATGATGCTGGCACAGCTCGGCCAGGCGCTCGACGGCACGAATCTGCTCAGCCAGACGCTCCGCGCTGACCTCGGCGGACTGGAACCAGTCGAAGTAGTAGGCCAGGTTGACCAGCGCGTCGGGACGGGTCTCATCCAGCAACTGGGTCAGGCTGGCCGGATCCCAACCCGCAGCGGGCGGTTTGGGTGCAAGAAAGCCAATATCTTCCTCGGCACCCAGGCTGATCAGGGCCTGCCCCAAGGCATTGCCCCCACCCAGCAGCATCAAGCGCATGCGCATAAACGGCAGCAGCCTTTAGAACGGAATATCGTCGTCGAAGCTGTCGTAGTCCGGAGCGGGCTGAGCTGCGGCTTGCGGAGCAGGACGGGCCTGCTGCGGCTCGCGCTGCGGCGCCGGGCGGGCCTGGCGCGGGGCAGAATCATCACCACTGGGGCGGCCGCCGAGCAGCTGCATGGTGCCCTGCATATCGACGATGATCTCCGTGGTGTAACGCTTGATGCCATCCTTTTCCCACTCGCGGGTCTGCAGCTTGCCCTCAATGTAGACCTGGGAACCCTTGCGCAGGTATTCGCCGGCAATCTCGGCCACCTTGCCGAACAGGGCAACACGGTGCCACTCGGTCTTCTCGACCTTCTGCCCGGTCTGCTTGTCGGTCCACTGCTCGCTGGTGGCCAGGCTCAGGTTGGTGACCGCGTTGCCGCTGGGCAGGTAGCGGACTTCCGGATCCTGACCGCAGGTGCCGACCAGAATGACTTTGTTAACCCCACGGGCCATAACGTTCTCCTAAGCTCTCAGCAAGCCACTGGCGCCGTCTCGATCAGGCGCTCAAGGGACTTGCGGTCCAATTGTTGGGTATCCACTTTGATATAGATGGCGGCCTCTTCAACCACCACAACGGCATCCGCCACTCCGGGCACAGCCTGTAAACGCTCGGCCAGCCCCGCGTCCTGCAGGGCCGCACTGGAAAGCGGCAGGCGCAGGCTGGTGACATAAGGCGGTTCGCGCATAGTAACAGCAAAGGCCAGCCAGAAAAGAGCCAACAGGGCGCAGCCAAGGAACACCCCCGACAGGCTGTAATGCTGATACAACCAGCCACCGAGGATGCCGCCGATGGCTGCACCGAGAAACTGGCTGGTGGCATACACCCCCATGGCCGTGCCCTTGCCGCCGGCAGGCGCCACCTTGCTGACCAGCGAGGGCAGCGACGCCTCCAGCAGATTAAAGGCGGTAAAGAACACCACCATACCCAGCACCAGGCTGCGCAGGCTTTGCCCAAACAGGGCGAAGAACAGCTCGCACAGCAGCAACACACCCACTGCGCCAAGCAGCACCTGCTTCATCCGACGTTTTTTCTCGCCGTAGATAATGAAGGGCACCATGGCGAAGAAGCCCACCAGCAGGGCGGTCAGATAGACCCACCAGTGCTCTTCCTTGACCAACCCGCCCTGCTCCACCAGCGCCAGCGGCAGGCCGATAAAACTGGCCATCAGGATGGCGTGCAGGGCCAGAATGGCGAAATCCAGCCGCAACAGATCGAGGTTTTTCAGGGTTGGCCAAAGGGCCTGACTGGCCACGCCGGACTCGCGGTGCTGCAAGGCCTGCGCCGCCTGCGGCACCCAGCCCGCGACCACGACGATACCCAGCAGCGCCATGGCCGCAGTGGCGAGAAACAGCCCGGACAGACCATAGGCACGGGTCAGCAGTGGGCCGATGACCATGGCCACGGCAAAGGACAACCCGATACTCATGCCGACCATGGCCATGGCCTTGGTCCGGTGCTGCTCGCGAGTCAGATCCGACAGTAACGCCATCACCGCAGCCGAAATCGCCCCCGCGCCCTGCAGGATGCGCCCGGCAATCACCCCATAGATAGAGTCGGCATTGGCCGCCAGCAAACTGCCGGCGGCGAAGATCAGCAGGCCGGCATAGATCACCGGGCGCCGCCCGATACGGTCACTGAGCATGCCGAAGGGAATCTGCAGGATGGCCTGGGTCAGGCCATAGGCCCCGATGGCCAGACCGATCAGGGCCGGGGTGCTGCCTTGCAGCTCCATGCCGTAGGTGGCCATGACCGGCAGCACCATAAACAGCCCCAGCATGCGGAATGCAAACACCAGCGCCAGCCCACTGGCCGCACGGGTTTCGCCACCGCTCATGCGCTCGCTGTGCGGATCGTGCATGGAAAACGCTCGATAAAAAACAGGCGGCGATTCTAACAGCCTGATCCGCCCTGGCACAGCAGTGACGCTTTGCCGCGCAAGGCTCCCGGCCCGTATACTCGATGGTTTTCCGCCCGCCACGGGAGGCCGCTGTTTGTGGACAAGATTCTGATCCGGGGTGCCCGCACCCATAACCTGAAGAACATCGACCTGACCCTGCCCCGCGACAAGCTGATCGTGATTACCGGCCTGTCCGGCTCCGGCAAGTCATCCCTGGCCTTTGACACCCTCTATGCCGAAGGCCAGCGCCGTTATGTCGAGTCCCTTTCAGCCTACGCCCGGCAGTTTTTGTCGATGATGGAGAAGCCAGACGTCGACACCATTGAGGGCCTGTCGCCGGCGATCTCCATCGAACAGAAGTCCACTTCGCACAACCCACGCTCCACCGTTGGTACCATCACCGAGATCTACGACTACCTGCGCCTGCTCTACGCCCGCGCCGGCACACCGCGCTGCCCGGACCACGACCTGCCGCTGGAGGCGCAGACCATCAGCCAGATGGTCGATCAAGTGCTGGCCCTGCCCGAGGGCAGCAAGCTGATGCTGCTGGCCCCGGTGATTCGCGAGCGCAAGGGCGAGCACCTGGCGATCTTCGACGAGCTGCGCGCCCAGGGTTTCGTCCGCGTACGGGTCAACGGCAAGATTTACGAGCTGGACGAACTGCCCAAGCTCGACAAGCAGAAGAAGCACAGCATTGATGCCGTGGTGGACCGTTTCAAGGCCCGCGGCGACCTGCAGCAGCGCCTGGCCGAGTCGTTCGAGACCGCGCTGAAACTGGCCGACGGCCTGGCCCTGATTGCTCCCATGGAAGGCGAAGAAGGCGAGGAGATCATCTTCTCCGCGCGCTTTGCCTGCCCGGTATGCGGCCATTCGATCAGCGAACTGGAGCCCAAGCTGTTCTCCTTCAACAACCCCGCCGGCGCCTGCCCGACCTGCGACGGCCTGGGGGTCAAGCAGTTCTTCGACAGCAAGCGCCTGGTCAATGGCGAGCTGACCCTGGCCGAAGGCGCGATCCGCGGCTGGGATAGGCGCAACGTCTATTACTTCCAGATGCTCGGCTCTTTGGCGGCGCATTACGGCTTCAGCCTGGAAGTGCCCTTCGATGAGCTCAGCGCCGAACACCAGAAGCACATCCTGTTCGGCAGCGGTACGCAGAACGTCGATTTCAAGTACCTCAACGATCGCGGTGATATCGTCAAGCGCTCGCACCCCTTCGAGGGCATCATCCCCAACCTGGAGCGACGCTACCGCGAGACCGAATCGGCCAGCGTGCGCGAGGAACTGGCCAAGTTTCTCAGCACCCAGGCCTGTCAGGACTGCCGCGGCACCCGTTTGCGCCGCGAGGCACGGCATGTCTGGGTCGGAGAAAAGACCCTGCCGGCGGTCACCAGCCTGCCGATTGGCAGCGCCGCCGAGTATTTCGCCGAGCTGAGCCT
>JBFHPI010000264.1:0-5043 GCA_041592855.1 Pseudomonas sp. | reverse complement strand
CCCACACCGTTGGAGATCTTGCGCACAGTGAAGGCACTGTTCAGACCACGGTTACGCTTGGCGATTACCACGCCTTCGAACGCCTGCAGACGCTGACGGTCACCTTCCTTCACCTTCACCTGAACGACTACGGTGTCGCCGGGGGCAAAAGTCGGGATTTCTTTGCTCATCTGCTCAGCTTCGATCTGCTGAATGATTTTGTTGGTCATGCTGCGCTCCTAAAGACAAGCCACCGGCTTATCATCGATACATTAACTATCGTCCCGCTGGCGGATGTATTCCTCCAGCAGCTTCTTCTCTTCTCCAGAAAGCGAGCGGCTATCCAGAAGATCAGCGCGGCGTTCCCAGGTCCGACCAAGGGACTGCTGCAAACGCCAGCGCCGGATGTGTTCATGGTTGCCACTAAGCAACACGGCTGGAACACGTTTATCCGCATACACCTCCGGGCGGGTGTAGTGCGGGCAGTCGAGCAGGCCATCCGTAAAGGAGTCCTCCTCGGCCGAGTCTGCATGACCCAATGCACCAGGCAAAAGGCGCGTTACCGCATCGATCAGCACCATGGCCGGCAGCTCGCCGCCGGACAGGACGTAATCCCCGATCGACCATTCTTCATCGACATGCGCCTGAATAAAGCGCTCATCAATACCTTCGTAGCGACCGGCAATCAGGATCAACGCCTCCTCATTGGCCAGTTCGCGTACTGCTGACTGAGTCAGCTGGCGACCCTGCGGCGACAGGTAGATCACCTTGGCCGCACCGCCGGTTGCCTGCTTTGCATCGAGCAAAGCGTCTTCCAGCGGCTTGATCTTCATCACCATGCCGGGACCACCACCAAAGGGCCGGTCATCCACTGTGTGGTGCCGATCCGTGGTGTAGCTGCGCGGGTTCCAGCAGGTCAGCTGCAACAAACCCTGCTTCACCGCTCGGCTGGTGATGCCGTAATCACTGATGGCGGCAAACATTTCCGGGAACAGCGTAATGACTTCCACGCGCAGATTTGGCATCAGGCTTAGAAGTCCGCATCCCAGTCCACCTGCATCTCGCCAGCGGCCAGGTCGATTGCCAGCACGCACTGCGCCGTATAGGGCAGCAGACGCTCGCGATCATCCAGGCTGTCAGCGCAGGGCTTGACCACCATCACATCATTGGCACCGGTCTCGAACAGATGGTCGACCTTGCCGAGCAACTGCCCCGCCTGATCAATAACCTTGAGACCTTCCAACTGATACCAGTAGAACTCGTCATCGCTGAGTTTTGGCAGCTCGCTACGCGGAACACAGATCTCGAAACCGGCGAACGTACGCGCCACCTCGCGATCATCAAGCCCCTTGAGCTTTGCCACCAGAACCTTGCCCTGCAAGCGTCCACTGGCTACATCAACCTGCTTTACCTCGTCGTCACGCTTGAGCGTCCAACGGCGGTAATCGAGCACATTGGTAATGGGATCGGTAAAGGAATAGACCTTGACCTCACCCTTGATGCCATGCACCGAAACAATCTTGCCGAGCACCACAAGGTCTTCGGCGGGAGCAGGCATCGTGCTCATAAATTTGCTTAGGCAGCAGCCTTGGCAGATTCCTTCAGCAGCTGAGCAACACGCTCAGACGGCTGTGCACCCTGACCCAGCCAGTAAGCAACACGCTCCTGGTTGACGGAGAGTTTGATTTCGTTACCCGAGGCAACCGGGTTGAAGAAACCTACACGCTCAACAAAGCGGCCATCGCGCGCGTTGCGGCTGTTGGTCACAGTCAGGTGATAGAAAGGGCGCTTCTTGGAGCCGCCACGGGCAAGACGGATGGTTACCATTGAACTTCGTTCCTGTAGTCGGTGCTGCAAAACTGAAATGCACGCATAGGGCACTAGGCCCGAAAGGCCGCATATTCTATGAGCAAAAGCGGCAAGCTTCAAGCCATATGCCACAAGTAAAAGCAAAAAGCCGAGCCCTGCCGTTAAAGCCTGTCGTTAGAGCTTGGGTATCCCGCCCGGCATCATGCCGCCAAGGCCACGCATCATCTTGGCCATGCCACCCTTGGCGGTGAATTTCTTCATCATTTTCTGCATCTGCTTGTGCTGCTTGATCAGCCGCCCGATGTCCTGCACCTGGGTGCCGGAGCCCATGGCTATGCGGCGCTTGCGCGAACCGCTGATGATTTCCGGGTCACGGCGCTCGGCCGGGGTCATGGAGTTGATGATGGCTTCCATCTGCTTGAACTGTTTCTCCGCCGCGCCCTGGGCATTGCCCATCTGCGCCAGGTTGACGCCGCCCAGCTGCGGCAGCTTGTCCATCAGGCCACCCAGGCCGCCCATGTTCTTCATCTGCTGCAGCTGATCGCGGAAGTCTTCCAGATCGAAGCCCTTGCCCTTCTTCAGCTTCTTGGTGAGTTTCTCGGCCTTTTCCCGGTCCAGGGTCTGCTCAGCCTGTTCGATCAGGCTAAGCACATCACCCATGCCGAGGATGCGCGAGGCAATCCGATCGGGATGGAAAGGCTCCAGCGCCTCGGTCTTCTCGCCCATACCGATAAACTTGATCGGCTTGCCGGTGATATGCCGCACCGACAAGGCCGCACCGCCCCGGGCATCGCCATCGACCTTGGTCAGCACCACGCCGGTCAGCGGCAGTGCATCATTGAAGGCCTTGGCGGTATTGGCGGCATCCTGACCGGTCATGGCATCGACCACGAACAGGGTTTCCACCGGCTTGATGGCGGCATGCAGCGCCTGGATCTCGGCCATCATCTCGGCATCAATGGCCAGGCGACCGGCGGTATCCACCAGCACCACATCGATAAACTTGAGCTTGGCTTCCTTGATCGCCGCCTCGGCAATCGCCACCGGCTTCTGGCTGATATCCGAAGGGAAGAAGGTCACACCAATATCAGTCGCCAGGGTTTCCAGCTGCTTGATCGCCGCCGGCCGATAGACGTCAGCCGACACCACCAGCACAGTCTTCTTCTTGCGCTCTTTGAGGAAGCGCGCCAGCTTGCCCACGGTGGTGGTCTTACCGGCGCCCTGCAGGCCCGCCATCAGCACCACCGCCGGCGGCGCGGCGTTCAATGCCAGGTCTTCGTTGGCCGCACCCATCAGCTCTTCCAGCTCGGCGCGCACAATCTTCACAAAGGCCTGACCCGGCGTCAGGCTCTTCGACACCTCAGTGCCGACCGCACGATCCTTGACCTTATTGACGAAGTCCTTGACCACCGGCAAGGCAACATCCGCCTCCAGCAGGGCCATGCGCACTTCACGCAGGGTGTCCTTGATGTTGTCTTCGCTCAGTTTGGCCTTGCCAGTGACATTGCGCAGCGTCTGCGAGAGGCGATCAGTCAGATTTTCGAACATGCACGTTCCTTTCAGGCTCTCCGGAGCCGAGGGTGGGCTTGTAACAGGGCGTCGATTATAGCCAAGAGTCCGCCCCCATAGGTCGCTCTTTATCGCCCAGATAACCACGCGGCACTGACGCATGGCTTGGCCAGCCGCGCCTGACGCTTTCGTGGGGCAAGGGTTCTATGCCACACTGAGCGCCTTTCGGGTTTGCTTGACAAGGATTTATGCAACCTCTGCTACCCAGCCTCGCCGCCGCCGGCCTGTACATCGGGGTCACCCTGTATCAGGGCCTGCAACTGCGCCAGCGCAGCCTCGGCAACAAACACCTGCTGCTTCTTATCGGCGTGCTCGCCCTGCTGCTGCATGGCAGCAGCCTGTACCTGCAGATGTACGATGGCAACGGCCTGTTCCTCGACTTTTTCAAGGCTGCCAGCCTGATTGCCGCGGCAGTGATCCTGCTGACGCTGCTGGCTTGCCTGCGCATCCCGGTGGAAAACCTGCTCCTGCTGCTATTCCCTCTGGGTTTCCTGACCGTGCTGCTGGCGGAATTCATGCCCACTGGCACCTCCAAGGCGATTACCGAAGCCCCCGGCATCCTGGCCCATATCCTGCTGTCGATTACCGCCTACGGCATGCTTACCATTGCCGTGTTTCAGTCGCTGCTGGTACTGCTGCAGGATCATCAGCTCAAGCATAAACACCCCTCGGGCCTGATCCGTAACTTCCCGCCCCTGCAGACCATGGAAAGCCTGCTGTTTGGCTTCCTTTGGGCCGGCTGGGGCCTGCTCTCGCTGTCGCTGCTGTCCGGTGCAGTGTTTATCGAGGATCTGCTGGCCCAGCACCTGGCGCACAAGACCATCCTCTCGGTGTTTGCCTGGATCGTTTTCGCCGTACTGCTCTGGGGCCGCCACCAGCTTGGCTGGCGAGGACACAAAGCCATTCGCTGGACCCTGGCCGGCTTCTGCCTGCTGATGCTGGCCTATTTCGGCAGCAAGCTGGTTCGCGAATTTATCCTGCATATCTGAGACCCCTTCCGTGGACGACCTCCATTCCAGCTACCTGCTTGGGCTGCTGATTTTCCTGATCCTCTGCTCGGCCTTCTTCTCCAGCTCGGAGACCGGCATGCTCAGCCTCAACCGCTACCGCCTCAAACATATGGCCAAGGAAGGACATAAAGGCGCCAAGCGCGTAAGCGGCCTGCTCAGCCGACCGGATCGCCTGCTCGGCACCATCCTGGTGGGCAACAACGTGGTCAACATCCTCGCGGCCTCCATCGCCACCGTACTGGCGGTGGATATCTGGGGCGAAAAAGGCATTGCCATTGCCACTGCCGGCCTGACGATCGTGGTACTGATCTTCGGTGAAATCACCCCCAAGACCCTGGCCGCCCTGCGACCGGAGCTGGTGGCCTTCCCCGCCAGCCGGGTGCTAAGCCTGTTACAGCGCCTGCTCTACCCGGTGGTATGGCTGACCAGCGCAATCAGCAGTGGCCTGCTGCGCCTGCTCGGCGTGGACCCGTCACAGCGCGGTAATGACAGCCTCTCCACCGAAGAGCTGCGCAGCGTGGTACGCGAGTCCGGCCCGGGGATGCCGAAGAATCGTCAGGACATGCTGCTGGGCATCCTTAATCTTGAGCAGGTCACGGTCAACGACATCATGATCCCGCGCAATGAAGTCACCGGCATCAACCTGGATGACGATCTGGACAACATCATCAACCTG
>JBFHPI010000263.1:0-5049 GCA_041592855.1 Pseudomonas sp. | reverse complement strand
GGGTCCATGAGCTGGCCCGCCTGCAGCCCGATGCCGAGGGCCGCTTGAACCGCCTGGTCGGCACCGTGCAGGACGTCACCGAGCAGGCCAGTGCCGAGGCTGCGCTCAACGCCCAGCGCCAGCGTCTGGAAAGCATTATCGAAGGCACCCACGTCGGCACCTGGGAATGGAACGTACAAACCGGGGCTGCGGTATTCAACGAACGCTGGGCGGAGATCATCGGCTATCGCCTCGACGAACTGGGGCCCATCGACTTCAGCACCTGGGCCACCTACTGCCACCCGGACGACCTACACTATTCGAACGAGCAGCTGCAGGCACATTTTCGCGGCGAAAGCCCCTACTACGACTGCCAATGCCGCATGCGCCACAAGAGCGGGCACTGGGTCTGGGTACATACCCGTGGCCGGGTGGTGAGCTGGAACGCCGATGGCCAGCCCCTGATGATGTATGGCACCCATGCCGATATCACCGAGGCCCGACAACAGAACGAAGCGGTGCGCGAGGCTCGCGCCTTTCTCCAGGCGGTGATGGATTCGGCCACCGGGGTGAGCATTATCGCCACCGATCCGAGCGGCCTGATCAGTCTGTTCAATACCGGCGCCGAACGCCTGCTCGGCTACCGCGCCGAGGACGTTATTGGTCAGCACAGCCCGGCGCTATTTCACCTGCGCGATGAAGTGGAAAAACGCGGCCGCCAGCTTAGCCAGCAACTGGGCGAGACAATCGCCGGCTTCGAGGTGTTTGTGCACAACGCCCGCAGCGGCGAGCCGGAAACCCGCCAGTGGACCTATATCTGCCAGGATGGCAGCCAGCGGCGGGTCAACCTCACGGTCAGCGCAATGTTCAATGCCCAGGGCCGGATCAGCGGTTTTCTCGGTATCGCCAGCGACATCACCGAACTGCAACAGGCCACTCGCGCCCTGCAGAAGAGCGAGAGCCGCTTCCGCGGCCTGGTGGCCAACCTGCCGGGGGTGGTCTACCGCTGCGAGAGCGATGCCGACTGGACCATGCGCTATATGAGTGATGAGATCACCAACCTGACCGGTTACCCGGCCAGCGACTTTATCAACAACAGGGTGCGCAGCTTCTCCAGCATCATCCACCCGGATGACCTGTCCACCACTTACCAGTCGCTCAATGCCATCGAACGCAAGGAGGCCTTCGAGCTGACCTACCGCCTGCTGCACGCCGAAGGCCACAGCATCTGGGTGCGGGAAAAGGGCCGCGGGGAATTCGATGACAGCGGGCAACTGCTCTGGGTCTCGGGTTTTATCTGGGATATCAGCGACCGCAAGGCCGCCGAGGATGCCCTGCTGGTCAGCCAGCAGCGCTTTAGCAACGCCTTCAACACCGCGCCCCAGGGCATGGCCCTGGTGGCGCTCAATGGCCGCTGGCTGGAAGTCAACGATGCCCTGTGCCGGATGCTGGGCTATCCCCGCGAACAGTTGTTGCAACTTGATTTCCAGCAGATCACCCATCCCGAAGACCTGGCCGCCGACCTGGCCTTTATCGACCAGCTGCTGGCGGGGCAGATCAGCAACTATCAGATGGAAAAGCGCTACCTGGACAGCCAGGGGCGCATTATCTGGATTCTCCTCAGTGTGTCCCTGGTGCGCGATGCCCAGGGCCAGCCACTGCACTTCGTGTCGCAGATTCAGGACTTCAGCGAGCGGGTCGAGGCCGAGCGCGCCATCCGCGAGCGTGAGGAGTACCTGCGCACCCTGCTCGACAATGTGCTCGATGCCATTGTCAGCATTGACGAGCATGGCCGGATCGAGACCTTCAACCAGGCTGCCGAACATATCTTCGGTTACTCGCTGAGCGAGGTGCAGGGGCACAACGTCAATCTGCTGATGCCCGAGCCGGAACGTTCCAGCCATGACCAATACCTGGAAGCCTATCGACATACAGGCGAGGCTCGCCTGGTCGGCAGCATGCGCGAGCTGCCGGCACGACGCAAAAACGGCGAACTGTTCACCATCGAGCTGGCCGTCTCGCAGATCACTCACCAGGGTCAACGGCGCTTTATCGCGGTGATCCGTGATATCAGCGAGCGCAAGCGCATGGAGCAGATGAAGAACGAGTTCGTCTCCACCGTCAGCCATGAACTGCGCACCCCGCTGACCGCCATTGCCGGCTCCCTCGGCCTGATCAATGGCGGCGCCCTCGGCCAGGTGCCGGACACCATGCAGCAGATGCTGCAGATTGCCCAGGCCAACAGCCAACGGCTTAGCGAGCTGATCAACGACCTGCTGGATATGGACAAGCTGGTGGCCGGCAAGATGGACTTCGACCTGCGCCTGCAAGCCCTGGCGCCGTTGCTGGAAGCAGCAGTGGCGCACAACCAGCCCTATGCCGACCAGCATCAGGTGCGCCTGCAACTGCAACCCGTACCGTCTGACCTGCAGGTCCGGGTAGACAGCCAGCGCCTGGCCCAGGTGCTGGCCAACCTGCTGTCCAATGCCGCCAAGTTTTCCCCGGCCGGCAGAAGCGTGGCGATTGCCACCACGGCGCACGGCAGCCAGGTGCGGGTCAGCGTGCAGGATAAAGGCCCAGGCATCCCCGACGCGTTCAAGAAGCGCATCTTCAGCAAGTTCTCCCAGGCCGATGCCAGCGACAGCCGCAGCAAGGGCGGCACCGGCCTGGGCCTGGCCATCAGCAAGGAGCTGATCGAGCGCATGGGCGGGCAAATCGGCTTCGACTCGCAAGAGGGCCAGGGCAGCACCTTCTGGTTCGAGTTGCCGCTGGAGCCTCGGCCATGAGCGCCAGCAACCTGCGCCCCTATCTGAACTGGGGTTCCAGCCTGGGCCTGCTGCTGCTTCTCGGGCTGGGCGTCGAACTGCTGCTGCAGCAATATGGCCTGCGCCAGCAGCAGGCCGAACAGCAGCGCCTGCTGGCCCACACCTATGAGGTGCGCGCCGTACTGCTGGGCGAACTCAATGCCAGCCTGCACCTGGCCACCGGCCTGGCCAGCTATATCCCCGCCAGGGGCGGACGGGTCGACCCTGAGGAGCTTGGCCCCTGGCTGCAAGGGCTGCTCCAGCAAGGTCGGCATATCCGCAATATCGGCCTGGCGCCTGGCAACCGCATCGACTTTCTCTACCCCCTGGCCGGCAACGAGGCGGCGCTGGGTTTGTACTACCCGGATCTGCCCACGCAGTGGCCGCAGATCCAGCGCATTATCGCCAGCGGCCAGCCACGCCTGGACGGCCCCTTGCCGTTGGTACAGGGCGGCCAGGGGCTGATCTACCGGGTGCCGGTTTTTTTGCCGGACCAGCAGTACTGGGGGCTTGTCAGCACGGTTATCGACTTCGACCAGCTGCTTGCCGAAGTCCAGACGCTGGCCCGACAACGGGGCCTGGCCATCAGTCTGCTGCCCCTGGATCGGCAGGCCGGGCCCACGGCCACCCTGCCCCCGGGTGAACTGTATCTGCCGGTGCCCCTGGCCGGCGCCAACTGGCAACTACAGGCACGCCTGCTGCAGCCTGAGGCGATGCAGCTCGGGGGCCTGCGCCTGCTGGGCTGGGGCCTGGCCCTGGCAGTCAGCCTCCTGATCGGCCTGACCCTGCACACCCAGCAACGTCAGGCCAGCCTGCTGCTGGCCCTGAACCAGAGCCAGCGCGATTTTCTCCAGGCCTTTGAGCTGGCCCCCCAGGGCATGGCCCTGCTGGACGCCCAGGGCCGCCTGCTGGCAGTCAATCAGGCTCTCTGTCGCCTGCTGCAACAGCCGGCCAGCCAGTTGCTGCACCGCTCGGTGGAGCAAGTCTGCCTGCCTGCCGAGCGCGAGCAGTTGCTGGCCCAGCTTGCGGCCATCCGCCCCGGCCCCAATCGCAGTTGGCCGCAGCAGTTGCTCAATGCCCAGCAGCAGCAGATTGCCGTGGAATGCAGCGCGGCCATTCTTGGCCAGCTCGGCGCCGCCAGCGAGGTGCGTATCCTGCATATTCAGGACATGCGCGAGCGCCAGCGCCTGCAACGCCTGCAGAACGAATTCACCGCCAGTGTCAGCCATGAACTGCGCACCCCGCTGACGGCCATCGCCGGCGCCCTCGGCCTGATCAACGGCGGTGCCCTGGGTGAAGTGCCCACAGCGATGCAGGAACTGCTGCGCATTGCCCAGGCCAACAGCCTGCGCCTGCAGGAGTTGATCAACGACCTGCTGGATATGGACAAGCTGCTGGCCGGCAAGATGCGCTTCGAACTGAGCGAACGACCGCTCTGGCCTCTGCTGGAGGAAGCTGTGGCGCAGAATCAGCCCTATGCCGACCAGCATCAGGTGCAACTGCGCTTGCTTGGCCCGCCCTGCGAAATACACGTTAAAGTGGACGACCAGCGCCTGGCCCAGGTACTGGCCAACCTGCTGTCCAACGCCGCCAAGTTCTCTGGGCCCGGCAGCACGGTGGATATCGGCGTGACGCAGCAGGCTGGCCAGGTACGCATCAGCGTGCAGGACCAGGGCCCAGGCATCGCCGAGGACTTCAGGGCGCGCATCTTCAGCAAGTATTCCCAGGCCGATGCCAGTGATCGTCGACAGAAAGGTGGCACCGGGCTGGGCCTGGCCATCAGCAAGGCGTTGATCGAACGCATGGACGGCCAGATCGGCTTCGATTCAGTTGAGGGCCAGGGCAGTACCTTCTGGTTCGAACTGCCCCTCGGCACACAGCAAGCACAGGAAGCCCGTTTATGAGCAGGCACCCGGGGCAACCCGCCATACCAGCCAATGAATCCAGCCGCCTGGCGGCGCTGCTGGCCTTCGAGTTGCTGGATACGCCGGCCGAGGCGATGTTCGACCGCATCACCGCCCTGGCGGCGCAGATCTGCGATACGCCGATTGCGCTGATCTCGCTGATCGACGCCGAACGCCAGTGGTTCAAGAGCCGGCATGGCCTGGATGTCACCGAGACCCCGCGGGAAATGGCCTTCTGCGCCCATGCCATCAACGGTGATAGCTTGTTCGAGGTGGACAACACCCTGCTCGACCCACGGTTTCGCGACAACCCCCTGGTGACCGGCGCCCCGGATATTCGCTTCTATGCCGGCATGCCCCTG
>JBFHPI010000262.1:0-5062 GCA_041592855.1 Pseudomonas sp. | reverse complement strand
CGCCCGATGCTGTGCATCGGGCGTTCTAGGTAACGAAAATCTAGCTGAAACGGTGTAAACCTATTTTAGGACTAGACAGAGTGCCCCGCGCTCAGTCGCGGCGCCCTTCTACGGTCTGGCCGTCCACCGTACCCTGCTTAAGCATGATCTGGTACTCCTTGCCATCCTTTTCCACCTGATGCAGGCGCACCAGCAGGTAGGCCCAGTCCTTGGCGAACCAGAGGGTGGTCTTGCGCGCGCTCTGGGTCGGGTCGCGTACCCGCTCAACCTTTACGGCATCGACCATACCGGCCTGGGTGCGCACCACTTCTTCACCCAGCACGCGGAAGTCGTAGGTTTCGATCTCGTCGCCATCGACCACCTGATAGCTCATGCTCTGCTTGCCGGCGGCCACGTCATACTGCAGCGCCAGCTGGTAAGTGGATTTGTCCAGCAAGCCGCGGTTGAGGGGCAGCTTCACTTCGCTGCCGCGATCCTGGCCCAGCACCTGCTTGCTGGCCCAGTCGAAACGGTGCTCGATCTTTTTGCCCTTGCCCAGACCGCTGCGCTGATACAGATAGCTTTGCGGTACCAGGGCGGTGTTCTCCAGGCGCAGGGTGCTTTGCTCGGTCAGGCTGGCGACCAGCATGGAAGCCTGGAAGCGCAGTTGCCACAGGCCATTATCCAGGGCTTCGAGGTGGCGCTCGGCGCTGCCGCTCATGGGCAGTTGTTTCCAGTCGGCGGTGTAGCTGGCGGAGAAGGGTTTCAGTTCGGTGGCCAGAGCTGGGAGGCAGATCATCGACAGTGCGAACAGTAGGGCGCGAGCCATGGTGTCTCCTGTGGTGGTGCAGCTAGGTGCGAATAAGGTGGCCGCTGCTGGGGAGCGCCTGGTCGTCCAGCATGGCGCCTTGGGCGGTAAGACGCAAACGGCCTTCGGCAAACCAGCGCACCGCCAGTGGATAAATCAGGTGTTCCTGGCTGTGCACCCGTTGCGCCAGGCTTTCGGCACTGTCGCCTGCCAGCACGGACACCACAGCCTGTACGACCAATGGGCCGCCGTCGAGTTCCTCGGTGACGAAATGCACGCTGCAGCCGTGCTCGCTGTCGCCGGCGTCCAGGGCCCGCTGGTGGGTGTGCAGGCCTTTGTACTTGGGCAGCAGGGAAGGGTGAATATTCAGCAGGCGGCCGCTGTAATGATTGACGAAGCCGGGTGTGAGGATGCGCATAAAACCGGCCAGTACCACCAGCTGCGGGTCAAAGGCGTCAATGGCTTCGATCAGCGCGCTGTCGAAGGCCTCGCGACCATCGAACTGCTTATGGTCCAGTACGCGGGTCTCGATCCCGGCCTGCCTGGCCCGCTCCAGCCCGAAGGCATCGGCGCGGTTGGAGATTACCGCGGCGATGCGTGCGGGATTGCCCTCATGGGCGATGCTGTCGATCAGCGCCTGCAGGTTGCTGCCGGAGCCGGAGATCAGCACCACCACATTGCACGGTGTTGTCATCAGTGCTGCTTCAGGTTGTTCAGCTGAACCTGGGCCGCGCCCTCGGCCGCTTCGGCAATCTGGCCGATCACCCAGGGGCTTTCGCCGCTGGCGCGCAAATTGGCCAGGGCGCCTTCGACCTGATCCTGGGCCACGCAGATCACCATGCCCACGCCGCAGTTCAGTACGCGGTGCATCTCGTGTTCATCCACGTTGCCTTTTTCCTGCAGCCAGTCGAACACGGCCGGGCGGGTCCAGCTGGCCACATCGACCACCGCCTGGGCGCCTTTTGGCAGTACGCGGGGGATATTGTCGAGCAGGCCGCCGCCGGTGATATGGGCCATGGCCTTGACCGCGCCGGTGTCCTTGATCAGCTTGAGCAGCGGCTTGACGTAGATGCGGGTCGGCGCCATCAGCAGGTCGGTCAGCGGCTTGCCATCGACCTGGGTGGATTCGATATCGGCGCCGGATACCTCGATGATCTTGCGGATCAGCGAATAGCCATTTGAGTGCGGGCCGGAAGACGGCAGGGCGATCAGCGCATCACCGGTGGCCACCTTGGAGCCGTCGATGATCTCGGCCTTCTCCACAACGCCGACGCAGAAGCCGGCCAGGTCATAGTCTTCGCCTTCGTACATGCCCGGCATTTCGGCGGTTTCACCGCCAACCAGGGAGCAGCCGGCCAGTTCGCAGCCGGCGCCGATGCCGGTGACCACGGTGGCGGCCACGTCGACATTGAGCTTGCCGGTGGCGTAGTAGTCGAGGAAGAACAGCGGCTCGGCGCCACACACCACCAGGTCGTTGACGCACATGGCGACCAGGTCCTGGCCGATGCTGTCGTGCTGGTTCAGGTTGAGTGCCAGGCGCAGCTTGGTGCCCACGCCGTCGGTGCCGGAGACCAGCACCGGTTGCTTGTAACCAGCCGGGATCTCGCACAGGGCGCCGAAGCCGCCCAGCCCACCCATGACTTCCGGACGTGCGGTGCGCTTGGCCACGCCTTTGATGCGTTCGACCAGGGCTTCACCCGCGTCGATATCTACACCTGCGTCCTTGTAGCTGATGGAGGGTTGCTTGCTCATAGATCCAGGCCTTTAGGGGAAATTCGGATAGGCACCGTCGCTTGTGGCGGCGGTCTGCGAAGGCGCGCGATTTTATCAGGCTTGCCGGGCAGCGGCCAGCCACGTGCGGCGATGGTTGCGGGCATGCAGGCGGCTGTTTAAGGTATTGGCCTTCTTGTCTGGCTCCAGGGCCAGTTTCCGTCCGTCGAGAACCCTCCATGCGCGTGACTCTTCACTTATTGCTTGCCAGTTTGTCCCTGTTTGCCTTACCCGCCTGGGCGGCGACCGTGACCGATCTTTACGCGGTGCGCGAGGCTGTGGAAAGCCAACAGCCGCAGGCCCGGGATGCGGCCCTGGGGCGTGCCCTGGACACCCTGATAGTGCGCCTGACCGGTAACAGTGAGGCGTTGAATAACCCCGCTGTGGCCGATTTGCGCAAGGATCCGCAGCAGATCATCAGTCAGTACGGGTATGAAGGTGAGCGCCTGTTGGTGGAGTTTGACCCGCTGAGCACCGAGCGTAGCCTGCGCCAGGCCGGCCTGTCGCTGTGGGGGACCAATCGCCCGGCCATTCTGGTGTGGTGGTTGTATGAAAGTATCGAGGGCAACAGCCTGGTCGGTGATGGTCAGGCCGCTGCCGGGCCGCTGCGCGAGGCCGGCCAGTACCGTGGTTTGCCACTGCGTCTGCCGCTGGCCGATCTCAGCGAGCAACTGCTGGCCACTGCGGACAACCTCGGTGCCGATCAGCCCAAGGCTCTGCAGGAGGCGTCCGAGCGCTATGCTGCCGATGCCCTGCTGGCCGTTCATGCCCGGGAGACGGATGGCCAGTGGCAGGCGCAGTGGCGGCTGTGGCTGGGTGATAGCCGTGAGCAGGGCAAGGCGCAGGGCGCCGATCAGGCCGCGCTGAGCGATGCTGTATTGCTCGCTGTGAGTCAGCGTCTGGCGCCGCGCTTTATCGTCGCGCCTGGCGCGGCGAGCGCCCTGACCCTGGAAGTGCAGGGCACCGATCTGGGACGCTATGCCGAACTGCTGCGCCTGCTCGAACCCTTTGCCGCGCAATTGCTCAGGGTTGAAGGTGATCGTTTGACCTTTACCCTCACGGCCAGCGTCGAACAGCTGCGCGCCCAGCTGGCCCTGGGACGTTTGGAGGAGGTCGTTGCCGATACCCCGATGGATGCCAGCGCGCCGCTGGTGGAGGGGGCGGAGTCCGTTGAGGCGCCGCGTATCGTGCCGCGCGATAACGTATTGAGGTTTCGCTGGTAGACTGCCAGCCAATTGAATGAAGACCGCTGCCTCTGTGCAGCGGTTTTTTATGGTGCTGTGCACACGCTCGCCGTGGTCAGTGATCACGGTTGAGGGGGTAGCTCTGTTCGTAAGGTGTGCCGTGCGCACCTGCTGCGCTTGGGGCGGTGCGCACGGCGCACCCTACTGGAGGGGAACCTGGCCCGAGTCGTCAGGCAGCAACTGATTGGCACAGCGTTTTTATCGAGTGGCAATCCCCATGGAAGAACGGAGGGTAAATATGATGGCGTCCTATCGTTGGTTATGGCTGGTGGCCCTGGTGTTGCTGGGTTGGCTGGTTTATGCCTTGCAGCCGATTCTGTCGCCCTTTCTGATCGGGGTGCTGCTGGCTTATCTGGGTGATCCGCTGGTCGATCGTCTGGAGCGGCACAAGCTCTCGCGCACCTGGGGCGTGGTGCTGGTATTTGCCTTCTTTACGCTGCTCTTTGTCCTGTTGCTGCTGGTATTGCTGCCCATGCTGGGCAGGCAGTTGGTGCGTCTATACGAGATGGCGCCGCAGATGCTCGACTGGCTGCAGTTGCAGGCCCTGCCCTGGATTCAGCTCAAGCTCGGGCTGAGCGAGGGCTTCTGGCGTTTCGACCAGCTCAAGGCAGCCTTTTCCGGGCAGTTGGGCAAGACCACCGATATTCTCGGCCTGGTGCTGAGCAAGGCCACCAGCTCCGGTCTTGCGCTGCTGGCCTGGTTGGCCAACCTGCTGCTGATTCCGGTGGTCAGTTTCTACCTGATGCGCGACTGGGACCTGCTGATGGCCAGGTTGCGGGTGCTGCTGCCACGCAGCCGCGAGGGCTTGGTGGTGAAACTGGTGGGTGAGTGCCATGAAGTGCTGGGTGCTTTCCTGCGCGGACAGCTGTTGGTGATGCTGGCCCTGGGCCTGATGTACTCCACCGGCTTGATGTTGGTGGGACTGGAGCTGGGGCTGTTGATCGGCATCCTCGCCGGCCTGGCCAGCATCGTTCCGTATCTGGGGGTGGTGGTGGGGGTGGGTGCCGCCATGACCGCCGGCTTCTTCCAGTTTGGCCTGGATCCTTATCCCTTGCTGGCCATTGCCGCGGTTTTCACCATCGGCCAGCTGCTCGAAGGCATGCTGCTGACCCCGCTTTTGGTGGGCGACCGTATCGGCCTGCATCCGGTGGCGGTGATCTTCGCCATCATGGCTGGCGGCCAGCTGTTCGGCTTTACCGGGGTGCTGCTGGCCCTGCCGATCGCTGCCGTGATCATGGTTCTGCTGCGCCATGCCCATGAT
>JBFHPI010000261.1:0-5068 GCA_041592855.1 Pseudomonas sp. | reverse complement strand
GCTGCTCATACTCCAGCTCAATCTGGGCACCACCGGTAAAGTCCAGCCCCAGGTTGAGCCCCTTGGCAAACAAACTACCCAGGGCAATCAGGGTCAGCAGCACGGTTATGGCGAACGCAACGTTGCGCACGCCCATAAAGTTGATCGTACGTATCATCATGGCGTTTAAATCCACAGCTTCTTGAAGTCACGCCCGCCGCAGGTCAGGTTGACCATGGCGCGGGTGACCAGAATGGCGGTAAACATCGAGGTCAGAATCCCCAGCGACAGGGTCACCGCAAAGCCCTTGACCGGCCCGGTACCCATGGCGAACAGGATGCCGCCCACCAACAGCGTGGTCAGGTTAGCGTCGACAATGGCCGAATAGGCACGGTCGAAACCTTCATGAATGGCGCGCTGCACCGACATGCCATTGGCAATTTCCTCACGAATACGGGAGAAGATCAGCACGTTGGCATCCACCGCCATACCCATGGTCAGGACGATACCGGCGATCCCCGGCAGGGTCAGTGTGGCGCTAAGCAGCGACATCAGCGCCAGCAACAGCACCATGTTCAGGCCCAGAGCAATGGTGGCCAGCACGCCGAAGAAACGGTAAATCGCGACAATAAACAGCGACACAAAGAGCATCGCCCACATCGACGCCTCGACGCCCTTGGCGATATTGTCCGCCCCCAGGCTTGGGCCAATGGTGCGCTCCTCGGCGAAGTACATGGGCGCCGCCAGACCACCAGCGCGCAGCAGCAGCGCCAGTTCCGAGGATTCCCCCGGCCCGTCCAGACCGGTGATACGGAAACTGCTCCCCAGCGGCGACTGGATGGTCGCCAGGCTGATGATCTTCTTCTCCTCGACAAAGGTTTGCACCTCCACCTCGGACTCGACGCCATCCACCACCTGACGCACCAGGCGCGTCACTGGCTTCTGCTCGATAAAGATCACCGCCATGCTGCGCCCGACATTGTTGCGGGTGGCGCGATTCATCAGGTCGCCGCCACGCCCGTCCAGACGGATATTGACCTGCGGACTACCATTCTCGTCGAAGCTGGCCTGGGCATCGGTCACCTGATCGCCGGTGATGATCAGATCGCGCTCCAGCTGCGCCGGAGGGCGACCCTCCTGACGGAATTCGAACATCTCAACGCTGGCTCGTGGCGCATCCAACTCGGCGGCCAGACGGAACTCCAGGTTGGCTGTCTTGCCCAGGATACGCTTGGCCTCGGCGGTGTCCTGCACCCCCGGCAGCTCGACCACGATGCGATTGGCACCCTGACGCTGCACCAGCGGCTCGGCCACGCCCAGCTCGTTGACCCGGTTACGTACCGTGGTCAGGTTCTGCTTGATGGAATACTCGCGAATTTCCACCAGCTTGGCCTGACTGAGGTTCAGGCGCAGCACCTGCTGTTCGTTGCGCTCGACACTGGACAGCTCGAACTCGTTGAAATCCTTGCGGATCAACTGCTGAGCCTTCTCCAGGGTGGCGGTATCGGCGAAGCCCAGCTGAATGGCGCCATTGAACTCGGGCAGGCTGCGATAACGCACCCGCTCCTTGCGCAGCAGGGTCTTGACCTCGCCTTCATAAACCTTACGCCGGGCTTCCAGCGCCTTGTCCATGTCCACTTCCATCAGAAAGTGCACACCACCGGAAAGGTCCAACCCCAGCTTCATCGGACTGCCACCCAGATTGCTCAGCCACTCGGGCGTGGTCTGAGCCAGGTTCAGGGCCACCACGAACTCATCGCTGAGGGCGCGGCGCACCACGTCCTTGGCGGGCAGCTGGTCTTCCTTGTCGACCAGACGCAGCAGGCCGGCTCGGCCCTGATTGGACACACTGCTGGCCTTGACCTGGATACCGGCATCATTCAGCGCGCGCGCGGCGCGGTCGAGATCAGCCTGTTCGACGCGCATGGCCGAACTGGTGCCACTGATCTGGATCGCCGGATCGTCCGGGTACAGGTTGGGAGCCGAATAGAGAAAGCCGATCGCCAGCACAGCCAGGATCAGCAGGTACTTCCAGAGGGGAAACTTGTTGAGCATGACGCCGCCCGTTATGACGCGGGGCGCATAAAGCGCCCCGTCGAATGGTAAAGGTCTGTTGCTTAGATCGCCTTGAGGGTGCCCTTGGGCAGCGTGGCGGCGACGGCCACTTTCTGGATCTTCAGCTCGACAGTGTCGGACACCTCGATGACCACGAAGTCATCACTGACCTTGGCCACCTTGCCGGCGATACCACCGCTGGTGACGATCTCGTCGCCCTTCTGCAGGTTGCCGATCAGGTTCTTGTGCTCCTTGGCGCGCTTGGCCTGGGGACGCCAGATCATCAGATAGAAAATCACCAGGAAACCGAGCAGGAACACCCACTCAAAACCGCTACCAGCGGGACCGGCGGCCGGTGCGGCACCTTCAGCGAACGCAGCGGGGATAAAAAAGCTCATGTAACACTCCTGTTGCAAGGGTCTTTAAACGTTGGGAAATCAGTCCAGCGGCGGGGTTGGAAGCCCGCGCTTGGCGTAGAAGGCATCGACAAAGGCGGCCAATGTACCCTGTTGAATAGCCTCGCGCAAACCAGCCATCAGCACCTGATAATGGCGCAAGTTATGGATGGTATTAAGCATGCTACCCAGCATTTCGCCGCATTTATCCAGGTGATGCAGATAGGCGCGGGAGAAGTGTTTGCAGGTGTAACAGTCACAGGTCGGATCCAGTGGTGAATCATCGTGCTTGTGTACCGCATTACGGATCTTCAGCACCCCGGTGTCGACAAACAGATGGCCATTGCGCGCATTGCGGGTCGGCATCACGCAGTCGAACATGTCCACCCCACGGCGCACGCCCTCGACCAGATCGGCCGGGGTACCCACCCCCATCAGGTAGCGCGGCTTGTCGGCCGGCAACTGTGGCGGCAGGTAATCAAGCACCTTGATCATTTCCTCTTTCGGTTCGCCCACCGACAGGCCACCAATGGCATAGCCGTCAAAGCCAATCTGCGCCAGGCCCTCCAGGGAAACCTTGCGCAGCTCTTCATGCATACCGCCCTGGACGATGCCGAACAGTGCCGCCGTGTTGTCGCCATGGGCCTCCTTGGAGCGCTTGGCCCAACGCAGCGACAACTCCATGGAGCGCTTGGCCACGTCGAACTCGGCCGGGTACGGCGTGCATTCATCGAAGATCATCACGATGTCCGAGCCCAGGTCGCGCTGCACCTGCATCGACTCCTCCGGCCCCATAAACACCTTGGAGCCATCCACCGGCGAGGCAAAGTACACGCCCTCCTCCTTGATCTTGCGCATGGCGCCCAGGCTGAACACCTGGAAACCGCCGGAGTCGGTGAGGATCGGCCCCTGCCACTGCATAAAGTCATGCAGATCGCCGTGTTTCTTGATCACCTCAGTACCGGGACGCAGCCACAGGTGGAAGGTATTGCCGAGGATGATCTGCGCACCAATGGCCTCGATATCCCGCGGCAGCATGCCCTTGACCGTGCCATAGGTGCCCACCGGCATAAAGGCCGGGGTTTCCACCACCCCACGGGGAAAGGTCAGCCGACCACGGCGCGCCTTACCGTCGCTGGCCAGTAATTCGAAAGACATACGGCAGGTGCGCGTCATAGCTGTTCCTCTGGTCCGCGCGGCGCGGGATTACGGGTAATAAACATGGCGTCGCCATAACTGAAGAAACGGTACTGCCCTTCCACCGCCGCCCGATAGGCCGCCATGGTTTCCGGATAACCGGCGAAGGCCGACACCAACATCAACAGGGTCGACTCGGGCAGGTGGAAGTTGGTCACCAGGGCATCCACCACATGCAGCGGCCGCCCCGGATAGATAAAGATGTCGGTATCACCGCTATAGGCCTTGAGTACGCCATCACGGGCGGCGCTTTCCAGGGAACGCACACTGGTGGTGCCGACTGCGATCACCCGGCCACCACGGGCACGACAGGCCGCCACGGCATCCACCACATCCTGGTTCACTTCCAGCCATTCACTGTGCATATGGTGATCTTCGATGCGCTCGACCCGCACCGGCTGGAAAGTACCCGCGCCGACATGCAGGGTCACGAATGCCATCCGCACGCCCTTGTCGCGGATCGCCGCCAGCAATGCATCATCAAAATGCAGCCCGGCCGTAGGCGCCGCCACAGCACCGGCCTTTTCGGCATAGACGGTCTGATAGCGCTCACGGTCAGCCGCCTCATCCGGGCGATCAATATAGGGTGGCAAAGGCATATGGCCGACCCGCTCCAGCAGCGGCAAGACCTCTTCACCAAAACGCAACTCAAACAGCGCGTCATGACGGGCCAGCATCTCGGCCTCGCCGCCACCTTCGATATGGATCAGCGAACCGGCTTTGGGTGACTTGCTGGAGCGCACATGAGCCAGCACCCGATGGCTGTCCAGCACCCGCTCCACCAGAATTTCCAGCTTTCCACCGCTGGCCTTCTGGCCAAACAGGCGCGCCGGAATAACCCGGGTGTTATTGAATACCATCAGGTCTTCGGGTCGCAGGTATTCCAGCAAATCCGCAAACTGACGGTGAGCCAGGGCACCACTGGGGCCATCGAGCACCAGCAAGCGACTGGCCCGGCGCTCAGCCAGGGGGTGTCGGGCAATAAGAACGTCAGGCAGCTCGAAATGAAAGTCGGCAACGCGCATGGTCGGGAGGGAGGTCATCTGCAGGGCGGCAAAGCTTACCGGAAATCCCCCAATCTGACCACGCAAGTGGATTGACCCGCCCCCAAGGCATCCCTATACTGCGCCGCCATTGTGCCCCGGTGGCGGAACCGGTAGACGCGGCGGATTCAAAATCCGTTTCCGAAAGGAGTGGGAGTTCGAGTCTCCCCCGGGGCACCATATCTTCTTCATTGTTGGCCATACGCAGGCCGCAATATGCCACGCGGGCTTTGTAGCCCTGCTGCCGCACCTCAAATCGCGCAATTAGCCCCACCCGCCCACATGGTTGGCAGCGCCGAAAAGTTAGCGTAGAGTGCTGCCACTGTGTTTGCATGGGTCGCCGTAAATCGTGACCTGGTGCAGTAGATCGTCATGATCCGCTACATCCCGTTCGACTTC
>JBFHPI010000260.1:0-5078 GCA_041592855.1 Pseudomonas sp. | reverse complement strand
GTAGGGGTGCTGCTCCCACAGGCTGTAGGCGCGAGTGCCCAAGGTGACCACTGTGTCGACCTTGCGCCGTAACCAGGCTTCGTCGATTTCGCTGAACAGGCTGAACAGGGTCTTGCCGTGAACTTCGTCGGGGCCCATGCCGGAGTGGTTTTCCATAAAGCTGTTCCACACCTCGACCCGGTACTGGCGGTCGAGCACGATTACGCCCACGTCTATGCACTGGACGATATCGAGCAGCCAGTGGACTTCCTTTATATCTATCTGTGCAGGCATGGGCGTTCCGCCTAGTTCATCAGGTAGTTGAGCTTGTGGCTCAGGCGCTTGATCGAGTCTTCGGTAAACAGCAGCAGCAGGTCGAAGTGAATGCTGTGGGCCTCCAGGCTGTAGCTCACTTCGATGGCCAGGGTTTTTTTCCAGCGGGTCTGGTTGAGGTGGATCAGTCGTTCGATGGAGGCGTGCTGGCCGAGCAGCATGGGATGCCCCTGGGAGAAGCGCACATCGATCTGTTCGGCGATACCGGCCAGGCAGGCACCGGTGAGGATGCTGGCCAGATCCAGAAGCATTTCCGAGGTCTGGTTGTCATCTTTCGGTTGCCAGCCCAGCAGCTTGGCCATATCCGCCACTTCCGAGTCATGGAACAGCAGCAGGGCCTCGCCGGCAATACCATCGCCGATAAAGCCCTGGCACACCGCACTCAGACGTTCGCCGCGCATGGCGTCGGTCAGGGTCATATGCAGTTCACTGACTTCGAAGATGTTGACCTGAGGCACCGGCAATTGCACGAACACTCCCAGCACCTTGGCCAACAGGGCGGCCGCGCGGCCCATGGCGACGTTGGTCACCTCGCGCAGGGCGTCGCGGAAATTGACTTTCAGCTCATCAAGCACTGCCGTCTGGGCAATGGCGCCGGGCGTCGCCTTGGGGTCGAACAGGCCCAGCTCCAGCAGGGTGCTGCGCAGGATTTCGGGGTCGGCGGGCTTCCTGATAAAGGCCAGGGCGCCGAGAGCCTTGACCCGGCGCACGGCTTCGTCCTGCACATCGCCGGACACCACGATGACCTTGCAGGCCAGCCCTTCATCACGCAGTGCAGCGAGGGTTTCATAGCCATCCAGCACCGGCATGGTCAAATCCAGCAACATCACCTGGCCCAGTCCCTGGCGCAGTGCGGCCAGGGCTTCCTCGCCATTGCTGGCCTGGCTGATGGTCACTGGCCATTCCGGCGGCAGGGCGCGGATCAACTGCTTGCGCGCCATATTCGAGTCGTCACAGACCACTAGTGGGATCACGGCTGGAGGGTTACCTGTGCGCGTGGAAGAACACCGCTCTTGGGCGGTTTTCCCCCAGCATAGCCGTTTGTGCCGGCCTGTGGCGGCTTAATCGGCCTTATGCCCCAACCAGTTGAGGATGCCCTGGGCGGCTCGGCGGCCGCTGGCAAAGCAGGCGGTCAGCAGATAGCCACCTGTAGGCGCTTCCCAGTCGAGCATTTCACCGGCGCAGAAGGTGCCGGGCAGGGCCTTGAGCATCAGCTGTGTGTCCAGCTGTTCGAAGGGGATCCCACCCGCCGTGCTGATGGCCTCATCCAGTGGTCGTGGGCGGACCAGCTCCATCGGCAGGGCCTTGATGGCTCCGGCCAGATGCAGCGGGTCGTTAAAGGCCTCCGGGCTGGCCAGTTCACGCAGCAGCGTGGCTTTTACACCCTCGATGCCGGCCTGGCGATGCAGGTGCTTGGCCATCGACTGGGAACCGCGTGGTTTGCTCAGGGCCGCTTGCAGTTTGCTAAGCGGTGTCTGCGGCAACAGATCGAGCTGTACGGTGGCGCGGCCATGCTGGTTGATGGTTTCGCGAATGGCGGAAGACAGGGCGTAGACCAGGCTGCCCTCGATACCCGTGGCGGTGAGGACAAACTCGCCCAGGCGTGGTGGTTCTCCAGGTAAGTTGAGGCTGACATTCTTTAGCGGCGCGCCGGCGAACTTGTCACGCAGAAAGGGGCTCCAGGCGGCTACATCGAAGCCGCAGTTGCTCGCCTGCAGGGGGGCGATAGCCACGCCACGATCTTGCAGCAGTGTTACCCAGGCACCGTCTGACCCCAGCCGTGCCCAGCTGCCGCCGCCCAGGGCCAGCAGGGTGGCATCGGCCTTCACTCGGTGTTCGCCTGTGGGTGCGGCGATACGTAGTGCTCCATCCCTATCCCAGCCTAGCCAGCGATGGCGGGTGTGGATCTGCACGCCCAGTTGACGCAGGCGCTTGAGCCAGGCGCGCAGCAGTGGCGCGGCTTTCATATCGGTGGGGAATACCCGGCCCGAGGTGCCGACAAAGGTGTCGATACCCAGACCTTGAATCCAGGCGCGCAGGGCGTCGGCGTCGAAATCCTGCAGCAGTTCGGCCACCTCGTTCTGGCGCGCGCCATAGCGGGTGACAAAGGTCGGCTTGGCCTCGGAGTGGGTGATATTCATGCCGCCGACTCCCGCCAGGAGGAACTTGCGCCCCACCGAGGGCATGCCGTCGTAAAGATCGACCTGCACGCCTCCCCGGGCCAGTACTTCGGCGGCCATCAGCCCGGCGGGGCCGCCGCCGATAATGGCAATGCAGGGAGCGGGTTTGGGTGTGGTCAGGCTCATGGCTGGATCGACAGGCGGTTAAGGCTGGGCATTCTACCCGAGCGGCTCATGGCCTTGTTATTTAGCCTCGCTTCGGGCAGTTTCGGGGTGAGACCCTAATGAACTGGAGCCCTTTATGTCCGACCTCTACCCCAGCATCGACCCCGAGGGCCTGATCGAATACTCGGTGGTCTACACCGACCGCTCCCTCAACCATATGTCGCAGTCGTTTCAGGGCGTGATGAAGGATATCTCCAGCACCCTGAAGCAGGTCTATAACGCCCATGCGGTGGCGGTGGTGCCCGGTAGCGGGACCTACGGCATGGAGGCGGTGGCGCGGCAGTTAGCGACGGACCAGAAGTGCCTGGTGATCCGCAACGGCTGGTTCAGCTACCGCTGGACGCAGATTTTCGAGATGGGCCAGATTCCCTCTGAAGCCATTGTGCTCAAGGCTCGTCCGCAAGCCGAGGGCAACCAGGCGGCGTTTTCCCCGCCACGGCTGGTCGATGTACTGGCGGTGATCGCCGCCGAAAAGCCCCAGGTGGTCTTCGCCCCCCATGTGGAAACCTCTTCGGGGATGATCCTGCCGGATGACTATCTGCGCGCGGTGAGTGATGCGGTGCATGCGGTGGGCGGCCTGTTTGTGCTGGACTGCATCGCCTCCGGCACCCTCTGGGTGGATATGCAGGCCTGTGGTGTCGACGTGCTGATCAGCGCCCCACAGAAAGGCTGGAGCGCTTCACCCTGCTGTGCCCTGGTGATGCTCAGCGCAGCTGCCCAGGCGCGGGTCGAAGTGACCCAGAGCAGCAGCTTTGCCTGCGACCTGAAAAAGTGGCTGCAGATTATGCAGGCCTACGAGCAGGGCGGCCACGCCTATCACGCCACCATGCCCAGCGATGCCCTGGCGCGTTTTCGTGATGCCATGCTGGAGGCCAAGACCATCGGCTTTGCCAAGGTACGCGAACAACAGCAGGAACTGGGTGATCGCGTTCGTGCACTGCTGGCCCGCAAGGGCTTTCACAGCGTCGCCGCCCCCGGCTTCGAAGCCCCCGGTGTGGTGGTCTGCTACACCGACGATGCGCAGATCAAGAACGGCAGCAAATTCGCCGCCCAGGGTCTGCAGATCGCTGCCGGCGTGCCGCTGCAGTGCGACGAACCGGCGGACTTTCAGACTTTCCGTATCGGCCTGTTCGGCCTGGATAAGCTGGGCAATATCGAGCGCACCGTGGCGACCCTGGAGCAGGCGCTGGATAAGGTGCTGGCGGGTTAAAGGGCGCTGCTCAGCACGCGCAACAGGGCATAGCCCGCCTCGATTCTGGCGGCATTGGGGTCGTTCTTGTTGGCCAGCAGTACGTAGGATGGGTTGAGCAACGCGATACCCATCAAACCATTGATAAATGCCCCCGTTAATCCATCTTCCAATTCACCCGCATCCATTGCCACTGGCAGTAGCTGCGACGATGGGTATCGCTACGCTCAACGCCATCCTACGGGTGGCTGGGTTTATCCAGTGCGCTCAAGATGGCGTAGGCCGCCTCGATTCTGGCTGCGTTGGGATAGTTCTTGTTGGCCAGCATAACCAGGCCGAGGTTCTGGCTGGGGACAAATACGGCGTAGGCGCCAAAGCCGCCGGTGGAGCCGGTTTTATTAAACAGGCTGTTCTGCACGTCGTATTCAGGCGGCAGCAGGCGCGTGGCGGGTTGCGCTTGCAGGGCCATGGCCGGGCTGTTGCCGGCCTGTAGACGTTCCAGGCTGAGCGGGTAGGGGTAGCGCTCCCAGCCGAGGCCCTGGGTCATCTCGCCGACGCGGTAATAGCCGGTCTGGGTGATGGCGATGGCGCGCTGCAGTTCGAGGCTCAGGCCGGCTGGATTGAGGTTGGCCTGAATAAAACGCAGCATATCCCTGGCATTGGTTTTTACCCCGTAGGCTTCGGCATCCAGCATGCCCGGGGTAACCCGTAGCGGCCGATTCTCCTTGCTGTAGCCATAGGCATAGCGTGGCATCTGCTGATCCGGCACCCGGATATAGCTGTGTTGCATGCCCAGTGCCGGGAACAGGCTACCTTCCATCAGGCTGGGGAATGGCTGGCCCATGCTGCGTGCGGCAAGAAAACCGAGCAGGCCAATGCTGGGATTGGAATAACGCCGATAAGTGCCGGGGATATGCTCGGGCCGCCACTGGCGGTAATAGGCAAGCATGCTGGACGGGGCGGTGACCGGGTCGGGAAACTGCAGTGGCAGCCCGCCGGCGGTGTAGGTACCCAGACTGAGCAGGCTGGCGTGCTCCAGCGTGCTGCCTTGCAGCTCGGGCCAGTGCTGGCCGGCGTTGTCGCTGAGCGTCAGCCTGCCGGTCGCCTGGGCCAGGGCGGCGAGGGTGGCGGTAAGGGGTTTGCTCAGCGAGCCGATCTCGAACAGGGTGTCGCGGGTCACGGGCTGCTGGTTGTCCAGGCGCGCCACACCATAGTTGAAATAGTGCGCCTGG
>JBFHPI010000259.1:0-5107 GCA_041592855.1 Pseudomonas sp. | reverse complement strand
CTTTGACGCGGTGATCCCGCGCATCGGCGCCTCGGTGACCTTCTATGGCTGCGCGGTGCTGCGCCAGTTCGAGATGATGGGGGTGTTCCCGCTCAACGAGTCGGTGGCCATCGCCCGTTCCCGCGACAAGCTGCGCTCGTTACAACTGCTGTCACGGCGCGGCATCGGCCTGCCGGTGACAGGCTTTGTCCACTCCCCCGACGACATCCCCGATCTGATCGACATGGTCGGCGGCGCCCCACTGGTGATCAAGGTGCTGGAGGGCACCCAGGGCATCGGCGTGGTGCTGTGTGAAACGGAGAAGGCCGCCGAGTCGGTGATCGAGGCCTTTATGGGCCTCAAGCAGGACATCATGGTGCAGGAATACATCAAGGAAGCCGGCGGCGCGGATATCCGCTGCTTCGTCGTGGGCGACAAGGTGATCGCCTCGATGAAGCGCCAGGCCAAGCCCGGCGAGTTCCGCTCCAACCTGCACCGTGGCGGCAGCGCCAGCCTGATCAAGATCACCCCGGAGGAGCGCATGACCGCCATCCGTGCGGCCAAGGTCATGGGCCTGTCGGTGGCCGGCGTGGATATCCTGCGCTCCAACCACGGCCCCCTGGTGATGGAAGTGAATTCCTCCCCCGGCCTGGAAGGCATCGAGACCACCACCGGCAAGGATGTGGCCAGCCTGGTGATCCAGTACCTGGAAAAAAATGGCGGGCCACACCTGACCCGCACCAAGGGCAAGGGGTGAGCCGGCAATAGGCGAAGCATGCTTCGCCCCGGCGAACGCCCGGCCAGGAATGGTCAGACCGGTGGCACAGATGACCACAGGACGCGGCAGGGATGCCGAGACGCAGACTAAAGTCGCGCCCCCATAATCCCTACCCCTGATGCGCCTCCAGCCAGGCGATAAACTCCGGCTCGCGCAGCGGCCGGCTGAAATGGTAGCCCTGGCCCAGGGAACAGCCATTGCGCCGCAGGCAATCATATTGCCAGGGGGTCTCGATGCCCTCGGCCACGCACTCCAGGCCGAGGTTGCGGGCGATCACCAGAATGGTCTGCACCAGCATCAGACCACTGCCATCACTGCCATCCATATCCCAGGTAAAACTGCGGTCGATCTTCAGCCGATCCAGGGGCAGGCGCTTGAGGTAGGTCAAGGATGAATAGCCGGTGCCAAAATCGTCGATGGCAAAGCGCACCCCCATTGCTTTCAGGGCCTGCATATTGGCGATGCACTGCTGCACGTCCTCCACCAATACCCCTTCGGTGATTTCCAGCTCCAGAGCCGTGGCCGGCAAACCATGGCGCTGCAGGCAATCACGCACGCGCAACACACAGCCGGGCTGGCGCAGCTCCCGGGGGCTGAGGTTGACCGCCAGCACCAGCTGCGGCCACCTGGGCAGCCAGCGCGCCAGGCTGGCGCAGGCCTGTTCCAGCACCCAGACACCCAGCTCCTCGATCAGCCCGGTTTCTTCGGCCAGGGGAATAAAGTCGCCAGGTAAGATCTCTCCGCGCTCCGGGTGACGCCAACGCACCAGCACCTCGGCGCCGGCCACCCGGCCGGTGGCCAGGGCCAGTTGCGGCTGGAACGCCAGGTACAGCTGATTGCGCGCGATGGCCTGACGCAGTTCACTCTGCAGCAGCAGACGCTGGTCAATGGCGGCCTGCATTTCCGGGGCGAAGAAGTGCAAGGCGTTGCGCCCGGAATGCTTGGCCCGGTACATGGCGGTATCGGCCTGCTTCAGCACATCGGCCGCCACCTGGGCGCCAAAGGGGTGCAGGGCGATGCCGATACTGGCGCTGATGGACAACTCATGACCGTCGATGGTGCAGCTGCCATTGAGGCTTTTCAGCAGTTTCTCTCCCGCTGCCGCGGCATGTTCGGCGGCCACCTGGGGACAGCTGTCGAGGCCTTCGAGCAGTACCACGAATTCGTCGCCACCCATCCGCGCCAGGGTATCTTCGGCGCGCAACTCATGCGCCAGACGCTCGGTCACTTCACGCAGCAAGCCATCACCAACCAGATGACCGAGGCTGTCATTGACCGTCTTGAAGTGGTCCAGGTCGATAAACAGCAGGGCACCCAGGGTGTTCTCGCGCAGTTCACGATCCATGGCGTGCTGCAGACGGTCGAGCAGCAGGCGGCGGTTGGGCAGGCCGGTCAGTTCGTCGCTGTAGGCCAGGCGTTCGATCTCGTGCTGATAGCGCTGGCGCTCGGAAATATCGGTGATGCTGCCGCGAATCAGCAATGGCTCGCCCGGCATGCGCACCAGGCGCACCTCGCAGGGGATCTGCCGGCCGGCGCTGTCACGGTGCAGCCACTCGAACACCGGCGCCTCGCCCTCGATGGTACGACGCAGATAGCCCTCCCCGACCAGCCCCGACTCGCGGCCATCGGCCTGGCGCGGCGGGCTCAGGTCCAGCACGGTCTTGCCAATAAAGTCGGCGCGGCTGTAGCAGAACAGGCGCAGGGCGTTTTCGTTGCAGTCGACCATGCCCTGACGCGGACTGAACAGCACAATGGCCTCGGGAGCATGCTCAATCATGGTGCGATATCGCGCCTCGGCCTGGAAGCGCTCACTGATGTCTTCCACCAGCAGCAGGAACATGCGCACCCGTCCACTGGCATGGCGCACCGCACGTAGGCTCAAACGGGCCGGCACCTGAGAGCCGTCCGGGCGCACGAAGCATTTATCCAGTTCGTAGCCTTCACGCTCGCCGGCATGCACCTGATTGAGCAGGGCCTGCTCGGCCGCCAACTCCCCAGGCAAGGACAAACTGGCCCAGGTGCATTGCTGCAAGGCTTCGCGGCTGCGCCCGAGGATGCTGCAGAGCTTATGGTTGACCTCCTCCCACTCGAAGCTGGGACCGGTCAGGGCCATGCCGATCAGCGGCGCCTCGAAGAACAGCTGCAGGCGCTCGTCGCGCTCGCGCAGCTGCTGCTCGGCATGCTTGCGCGCGCTGATGTCCTGCAGGGCACCGAACACCTTGACCAGCTCTGTACCGTCGCGCTCGACCACACCGCGAATGCGCACCCAGCGGCTCTTGCCCTTGGCGGTAAGCAGGCGCACCTCGATATCGAAGCGATCCAGACCCGCGATCAGCTGCTGCAGGGTCTGCTCGGCCAGCACACGACCGCTGGCATCCAGGTAATCCAGAGCCTCGCCCAGCCCAGGGGTGCCGTTCTTGGGCTCCAGCTCGTAGATGCGAAAACACCCCGGGCTCCAGTCCATGCTGCGTTCGGGCATATTCAGGACCCAGCCGCCGAGGTTGGCGATGTCCTCGGTCTGGCTGAACAGGTAGCTCTGGCGTAGCAACTCCTCACGCTGCTGACGCACCTGAGCGGCCAACTGCTCGCGATTACTGACATCCTGCTGGAGGATGACGAAATGGCTGAGGCCCTGCTCATCCTCCATGGGCGCCAGGATCAGTTCGCTCCAGAACTGGCTGCCGTCCTTGCGGTAGGTGCGCAGCACCACATCACAGGGCACGCATGCCTGGATGGCGCGCTGCAACTTGCCCAATTCCCGTTGCTGATTATCGCTGCCAAGCAGGAAATCCCAGCCACGCCCCAGGCTTTCGGCACTGCTGTAACCGCTGATGCGCTCAAACGCTTGGTTACAGTAGATCAGCGGCTGCTGCTCCTGACGCGCATCGGTGATCATCACCCCCAGTGGGCTGGCCTCCAGCGCCAGGTTGGCCAGCGCCAGTTGCTGCTGCATGCGGGCGCTACGCCCCAGCGCCTGGCGCAGGTCGCTCAGGGCGCGGCCCACCAGCAGGGTGGCAATCACGAACAGCAACACACTCAGGTGCAACTCCTGACGCTGCGGGTCGAGCCAGGTCTGGGTATCGCTCAGGCCCTGCAACAGCGGCCATAACAGCACCATCAGGGTGGTCAGCAAGGCCCCGCAGAGCGCGCCGGCAAAGCCCCAGGGCAGGGCCAGGCCCAGCAACATTACGCCGATCAGCTGCAGGTTCAGGCTGAGCGGCAACCAGCCGAGCGCCCAGGGCATGCCCAGCAGCAACGCCAGCAACAGAAGCCCGGGCGGCCAAGGGCCCAGCTTATCCGCCACGTTCTCGGCCTGAGGCGTGGCCAACCAGCCCCGCTGCTGCAGGCGGGGGCTCAGGCAGACCAGCAACGGCACGGCCACCGCCAGGGTGGTCAAGCTATCGGCCAGCCACAGGGTCAGGCTGGCCGATAGCACCTGTTCGCGCGGTAGCTGGCCGGTCAGCCAGAGATTGCCCTGAACCCCCAGCGCCACCGGGATCAGCGGCAACAGCACGCCCAACAGCATCAACCGCAACAGATGACGCAGATGGGGCAATGCCACCTGGATCGGCTGCATCCGCAGCAGCAACCAGGCCAGCCCCACACCCAGGGTTTCGGACACGGCGTATAGTGGCGCCCAATGCCAGTCCAGCCCCCACAGGGGAATGCTCAACATGGCATTCAGATACAGCGCCAGCAGTACCCGCGGCCCCCACCACAGGATCATCACCAGGGCCAGGGCCACGGGCAGATGCAACAAGGCCGCCCCATCGGCGAACTGGGTAGCCAGGGCGAGCCAGGTGGCCAGGTGCAGCACCGGCAGCGGCAGCCACCAGGTCCATCTGGGCAAACGGTCGGAAGCGGCAGGCATACGGACCTCTGGACGCATTGCCGGGAGACTGCCGAACGCACGTCGCCAGGCAGCGAACACTCGGCAAGCCCTTGTGAGCATAGTTCAGCTCAACAGGGCAATCAGCAAAGTCTATGCCGCCTGCATGACCGAGCCATTGCGGCGCCGCCTGCCGCCTGGCAAAACCTGCGGATTAGCAGGCCGTTGAAAAATGTTGGCGAGGCAGGCAAGACAAGGCAAAAACGGCCGAAAAGCGGAGTTTACGTGCTGTAAATGAGCATTTTGAGGCCGTTTTAAACGCAGTATTGCCAACATAGGTAGTTTTTCAACGGCCTGTTAGACCGCGTCGCGCGGCAGCAGCAGCCCCAACGGCAAGCACACCCGCGCTTCCAGCCCGCCACCTGAACGATTGCGCAATTCCACGCTGCCGCCATGCAGGGCGGCGATACGCTTGACGATGGCCAGGCCCAAACCCGCGCCCTTGCCGCCCCGGGCACGAT
>JBFHPI010000258.1:0-5152 GCA_041592855.1 Pseudomonas sp. | reverse complement strand
TGCTGCTTTATCAGCCGGTCTACCATGGCGAGCCACCTACCACGGTGGAGGAGCGGCGCCGGCAGCTGCGCGGTTTCGTCGTTGCGGTGCTCAGGGCCGATGAACTGATTCAGCACGCATTGGCTGCCTATCCCCAGGATGGTTTCCAATTACAGGTGCTTGACATTCAGGATAAGCCTGCGCTGCTCTATGGCCCCGCCAGCCTGGACTTGCCACGCTACGCCGCCCCGCTGATCTGGCGCGAAGAGCTGGAAGTCGCCGGCCGCCGGCTGCAGGTCAGTATTGCCCCCAGCCTGTCGCTGCTCAACCGCCAGCGCAGCCTGCAATCCTGGGCCGTACTGGCCGGTGGCCTGCTGCTATGCAGCCTGCTCGGTGGCTTCCTGTTGTCGGTCAGTGGTCGCGCCGAGCAGATCCAGCAGCAGGTGCGCCAGCGCACCCTGGAACTGAGCACCATCCTCGACCAGGCCGCCGAGTCGATCCTGATCTTCGACGCTCAAACCCGGATCGAGCGAGCCAACCCTGCTACCGCCGCATTGTTCGGCCTGCCACCAGAGCAGCTGCCCGGCCTGGCCCTGGCCGCCCTGCTGCCCAGCCTGCAGGACCCGGCCTGGGCGGCACAGGCCGTCGAGCATGGCAGCCCCCGGGAACTGCTCGGTCGACATGCCGATGGCCATAAACTGGAGTTGGAGATCAGCCTGAGCCGCTACCAACTGGGTGGCCGGCTGAGCTATATCGGCGTGCTGCGCGATATCAGCTCGCGCAAACAGATCGAACGCCTGAAAAGCGAGTTCGTGTCCACCGTCAGTCATGAACTGCGCACGCCCCTGACCTCGATCAAGGGCTCCCTCGGCCTGCTGCTCGGCGGCATTGCCGGCCCGCTGCCGGAGCAGGCAGGACAACTGCTACAGATTGCCCAGAGCAACAGCGAGCGTCTGATCAGCCTGGTCAACGATATTCTCGATATCGAAAAGCTCGAGTCCGGCCGCGCCGGCCTGCTGCTGGAGCCTCTCGACCTGCGCCAACAGCTGCAACAGGCACTGGCCCACAACCAGGGTTATGCCGACAGCTTCTCTGTACGGTTGACACTGGACATCCAGGCACTGCCCGAGCACTGCCGAGTCCAGGCCGATGCCCTGCGCCTGCAGCAGGTCCTGAGCAATCTGATCAGCAACGCGGTGAAGTTCTCCGGCGTCGGCCAGCAGGTGACCCTTTGTGCCGAGGTCGACGGCCAGCAGGCCCTGATCAGCGTCAGCGACCTGGGCACGGGCATTGATCCGGCGTTTCAGCCGCACATCTTCCAGCGTTTCGCCCAGGCCGACGGCTCGGACAGCCGGCGACAGAACGGCACCGGCCTGGGCCTGAGCATCTGCAAGGCCCTGGTGGAGCGCATGCAGGGCAGCATCGGTTTTACCAGCTCAGACGCCGGTACACAGTTTTATTTCAGCCTGCCATTGGCCTGATAACCGCCCAAGAAAAAGCCCCCGCAGGCTTACACCTACGGGGGCTTCTTTATTCAGCCAGGGTTAGGATCAGACCTTGGCTTTCTTGGCAGCGCGGGTACGCTCGCCTTCGTCGAGGATCTTCTTGCGCAGACGAATCGACTTGGGGGTGACTTCGCACAGCTCGTCGTCCTGAATGAACTCCAGGGCCTGTTCCAGGGTGTGACGTACCGGCGGCACCAGGGCGATCACCTCGTCCTTGCCGGAGGCGCGCATGTTGTCGAGCTTCTTGCCCTTGGTGGGGTTGACGCCCAGGTCGTTGTCACGGCTGTTCAGACCGATGATCTGACCGTTGTAGATGTCCTGGCCATGCTCGATAAACAGCTTGCCACGGGCCTGCAGGGTTTCCAGCGAGTAGGTCAGGGCCTTGCCGGTTTCGATCGACACCAGCACACCGTTGAGACGGCCGGACATGGTGCCGGGCTTCATCACGTCATAACGATCGAAGATCGAGGTGAGGATGCCGGCGCCGTTGGTCAGGGTCAGGAACTGGTTACGGAAACCGATCAGACCGCGCGCCGGAATGTTGTACTCCAGACGCACACGCCCCTTGCCGTCCGGCGCCATGTTGGTCAGGTCGCCTTTACGCAGGCCCATCTCTTCCATGACCTTGCCCTGGGACTCTTCCGGGATGTCGATGGTGACGTTCTCATAGGGCTCGTGCTTGACGCCATTGACCTCGCGGATGATCACTTCCGGGCGGCCCACGGCCATCTCGAAGCCTTCACGGCGCATGGTTTCGATCAGAACCGACAGGTGCAGCTCACCACGGCCGGAAACCTTGAACTTGTCGGCGCTGTCGCCTTCTTCCACACGCAGGGCCACGTTGTACAGCAGCTCCTTGTCCAGACGCTCCTTGATGTTGCGGCTGGTGACGAACTTGCCTTCCTTGCCGCAGAACGGCGAGTCGTTGACCTGGAAGGTCATGGACACGGTCGGCTCGTCAACGGTCAGCGGCTTCATGGCCTCAACGTTGTTGATGTCGCACAGGGTGTCGGAGATAAACAGCTGGTCCATGCCGCTGATGCAGACGATGTCGCCGGCGGTGGCTTCTTCCACGTCCACACGGTGCAGGCCGTGGTGACCCATCAGCTTGAGGATGCGGCCGTTGCGCTTCTTGCCTTCGGCGTCGATGGCGACCACCGGGGTGTTCGGCTTGACGCGGCC
Organism: Pseudomonas sp.; assembly: GCA_041592855.1. Taxonomy (GTDB): domain Bacteria; phylum Pseudomonadota; class Gammaproteobacteria; order Pseudomonadales; family Pseudomonadaceae; genus Aquipseudomonas. Next base: position 2,486 of record JBFHPI010000258.1, on the reverse strand, counting down.
ACGGGCGATGCGACCGACACCAATAATGCCGAGGAAGCTGTTGTAGTCCAGGGCCGAGATCTGCATCTGGAACGGACCGTCGACATCAACCGAAGGGGCCGGCACGTGGTCTACGATGGCCTGGTACAGCGGGGTCATGTCTTCGGCCATGTCGGTGTGGTCCAGACCGGCAATGCCGTTCAGGGCCGAGGCGTAAACCACCTGGAAATCCAGCTGCTCTTCGGTGGCACCGAGGTTGTCGAACAGGTCGAAGATCTGGTCCAGCACCCAGTCCGGACGCGCGCCGGGACGGTCGACCTTGTTGATCACCACGATCGGACGCAGGCCGGCTTCGAAGGCCTTCTTGGTCACGAAACGGGTTTGCGGCATCGGGCCGTCCTGGGCGTCGACCAGCAGCAGCACGGAGTCGACCATCGACATCACGCGCTCCACTTCACCGCCGAAGTCGGCGTGGCCGGGGGTGTCGACGATGTTGATGCGGTACTCGCCCCAACGGATGGCGGTGTTCTTGGCCAGGATGGTAATGCCGCGTTCCTTTTCCTGGTCGTTGCTGTCCATCACGCGCTCGTCGTTGAGCTCGTTGCGCTCAAGGGTGCCGGACTGGCGCAGGAGTTTGTCTACCAGGGTGGTCTTACCGTGGTCAACGTGGGCAATGATGGCGATGTTGCGGAGATTTTCGATCACGTGTGTATCTCGATCAGAGGATTCGGTGTGCCGCTTAGTCTAGGCGGCGAGTGTTAACCAATTGCGATTTCTGCCAGGCGGCATACGCGTGCCGCCTGCGGGTCGGGAGGGCGATGGCGAATACTGCCGCCATTCAACCCCGGGGTCTTATGCCGGACGATAAACGCGCACATTGGCATGCCCCTCACTCAGCAGGTGGTGGGCATGCAGGCGGCTCATCACCCCCTTGTCGCAATACAGCAGGTACTGGCGGGCTTCATCCAGTTCCTTGAATTTGTTGTTCAGGGCATAAAAAGGCAGCGCCAGCACCTCGACACCCGGGACTTCAAGGGGGTCATCTTCGGCAACATCGGGGTGACGAATATCGAGGATCACCTGGCTGGCCAGGGCGTCACTGACTTCCTCGACCTGCACATCCTTGCCCAGTTCCTCGATCACCCGGTCGATGGGCAGCAGGGTGGCGCGCGCCAGGGCACGCTCGAGCACGGCCATGTCGAACTGGCTTTCTTCATGCTCGACACGCGGCAGCTTGGCCTTGGTGGTGGGGTTGACCGAGATCACCCCGCAGTATTCCGGCATGTTCTTGGCGAACTCGGCGGTGCCGATACGCACGGCGGTGTCGATGATGTCCTGTTTGTGCGCGGCCACCAGCGGGCGCAGCACCAGCATGTCGGTGGCCGAATCGATCACCGACAGATTGGTCAGGGTCTGGCTGGAGACCTGGCTGATCGCCTCGCCCGTGACCAGCGCCTCGATCTGCAGACGCTCGGCCATCTGCGTGGCGGCACGCAGCATCATGCGCTTGAGGATCACACCCATATGACTGTTGTCGACCTGGGTGAGAATTTCACCCACCACCTCTTCAAAGGGCACGCTGATAAAGAGTACGCGGTGCGAGCTGCCGAACTTCTGCCACAGGTAGTGGGCCACTTCCATAACGCCCAGCTCATGGGCGCGGCCGCCGAGGTTGAAGAAGCAGAAGTGGGTCATCAGACCGCGACGCATCATCTGATAAGCCGCCACCGTGGAGTCGAAGCCGCCGCTCATCAGCACCAGTGTCTGCTCCACCGTGCCCAGGGGGTAGCCGCCCAGGCCCTCGTGCTGGCCATGCACGATCAGCAGGCGGTCGTAACGCACCTCGAAACGCACCTCCACCTCGGGACGCTTGAGGTCGATGCCGGCCGCCCCGCACTCGCGGCGCAGGCGGCTGCCGATATAGACCTCCATGTCCATCGAGGTGAAGTCATGCCCCTTGCCGGCTCGTTTGCAGCGCACGGCGAAGATCTTGCCCGGCAGCTTTGCAGCAAAATGTTCGCGGCATTTCTCGAAGGTGTCGTCGAAGTCCACATAGGGGTATTCGTGCACTTCCAGAAAGTGGGCAATGCCCGGCGTGCTGCGCAGGCGCTCGAACATCTCGGCCTGCACCTTAGGCTCGCTCACCTGGCTCAGCAGATCCAGATTGTCCCATTCGCCCTGCACCTCCAGCTCGGGGTCCAGATCACGCAGCACCGTACGGATATTCTTGGCCAACTGGCGGATAAACTGCTTGCGCACCGGCCGGCTCTTGATGGTGATTTCTGCGAAGGGTTTGACGATGAGTTTCATGGAAAAAGCGTGCGCCAAGGCCAGCCTGAAAAAGGGGGGCGCGGATTATAGCGGAAATTGTGCAAGCTTTGACCAAAAATCCTTATCGGGCACGCGTGCGCACCATATTGGAGCGCGACAAAAATATAAGGCCCTATAAAGGTGCATATTTTTCCGACAGGCAGGCGCTCAGCCCTCGCCAGCCCTGAGTTTCAGGG
>JBFHPI010000257.1:0-5163 GCA_041592855.1 Pseudomonas sp. | reverse complement strand
GGGGCTGCAGCGCAGTGATGAAGATTTCGGCCAGACGCTTGGGGCCTGGGGCCTAAACAGTGGTCCCTATGTGGTGTTGCCGCTGCTGGGTCCAAGCACCGTTCGCGATGCCTTTGGCAAGGTGCCGGACAGCATGCTGACTGCGCCTGCGTTTATTGATCATGTCCCGACGCGCAATGTCGTGCGTGGTGTTCAGGCTGTCGATCTGCGGGCCAGTTTGCTGCAGGCCGAGCGCATGGTCAGTGGTGACAAGTATATTTTCGTGCGCAATGCCTATCTGCAGAATCGTGAGTTCCGGGTGCAGGACGGGCAGGTTGAAGACGATTTCTGATCAAGTGACCAGACACAAAAAAGGCGGCTTTTCAGCCGCCTTTTTGCTTTCCCTGATCAGGACATGGATATGATCGTCAGCCCCAGCGCCTGTCGGCCGTCTTCCAGGGTGGCAACCCGTACCACTTCGGCTTCGGCATCCAGACCGCGCAGTTCATTGTGGTCCGAGGCGATGTGGACGCGCACCTTGTCGCCCATGCTCACCGCACTTTCGGCTTCCAGTTGCATGCCGGTGCTCGATAGATCAAGGCACAGGGCGGCAACCTCCAGGCCGTTATAGTGCAGGGTGACAGGTGCCTCCAGGCGCATGCGGATGTAATCGCGTTTCTCGCTGTAGGCACGATCATTTTGGCTCATGGGCACTTTCCTCTTGTTATCTGGGACTGTCCTGCGACTCTTATAACCTTGGCCGATTTCAGGTGTAAAGCCGTGTCGCGACGATCGGCGCGTGCTTGAATCGAGGTGCGGATGGGAGTACCGTCTGCGCCTTGATGCTAGCCGAGTTCGCGCGTTCAGGTGGCTGGCCTGGCGCTAATGCCAACCCACACCCGGCGCAGTTTGCCTGGATACCCCATGCACAAGACCAGTGCCACGCTGCTGATAATTGACGACGACGACGTAGTGCGCGCGAGCCTCGCGGCCTATCTGGAAGACAGTGGCTTTCATGTGTTGCAGGCCGCCAATGGGCTGCAGGGGCTGGAAGTTTTCCAGCAGGCGTCCCCGGACCTGCTGATCTGTGACCTGCGCATGCCCCAGGTCGATGGCCTGGAGTTGATCCGGCGGATCAATGCCTTGCAGGTGGAAACCCCGGTCATCGTCGTGTCCGGTGCTGGTGTGATGAGCGATGCGGTCGAAGCCTTGCGTCTGGGCGCTGCTGACTATCTGATCAAACCCCTGGAGGATCTGGCTGTTCTGGAGCACTCGGTGCGCCGCGCCCTGGACCGGGCCAACCTGCGCCTGGAAAACCAGCGTTATCGCGACGAGCTTGAAACGGCCAATCGCGAACTTCAAGCCAGCCTGCACCTGCTGCAGGAAGATCAGAACGCCGGGCGCCAGGTGCAGATGAACATGCTGCCGGTGACGCCCTGGGAGGTCGATGGTCTGTGTTTCGCCCACCAGATCATTCCCTCGCTCTACCTATCTGGTGATTTTGTCGATTACTTTCGCGTCGACGACAGCCGTGTCGGTTTCTACCTGGCCGATGTATCCGGCCATGGCGCCTCGTCCGCCTTTGTCACCGTACTGCTGAAATTTATGACCACACGCCTGCTCTATGAGTCGCGGCGTGGGGGCGAAATGCCTGAGTTCAAACCTTCCGAGGTGCTGGGGCATATCAACCGCGGTCTGATCAACTGCAGGCTGGGCAAGCATGTAACCATGCTTGGTGGGGTGATCGATCTGCAGAGCAACCGCCTGACCTACAGCATTGGCGGGCATCTGCCGCTGCCGGTGCTGTACAGCGAGGGCCAGGCTCAGTATCTGCAAGGTCGTGGTCTGCCGGTGGGGTTATTTGCCGACGCCGGCTATCAGGACCATGAGTTGCAGTTGCCGCACTCCTTCAGCCTGACGTTGCTGTCCGATGGGATTCTCGATCTGTTGTCCGGCGATACCCTGAAAGAGAAGGAAGCGCAGTTGCCCGAGCTGATCAGTGCTGCGGGCGGCACCCTGGATGGTTTACGCAAGGCCTTTGGGCTGGTCAATCTGGGCGAGATGCCGGATGATATCGCCTTGCTGGTGTTAAGCAGGAACCTTGCATGAACCCTGGGATCAACCCCGGTCGAATCCAGTTCGCCGAACAAGACGGCACCTTCGTCCTGAAGTTTGTCGGCGAAGTGCGCCTGACCCTTTGTTCCGCCCTGGATGCCACCATTGAAAAGATCTTCACCGCGCTGAACTTCTCGGCCATCGTGATCGATCTGACCGAAACCCGCAGCATCGACAGCACCACCCTGGGCCTGTTGGCTAAACTGTCGATCCTCTCGCGGCAAAAGATTGGCCTGCTGCCCACTGTGGTGACTACCCACGAAGACATCACCCGCTTGTTGCAGTCCATGGGCTTCGATCAGGTGTTCAATATCGTCGATACCCCGGTACCGTGCCCCAGCTGCCTGGACGATCTGCCATCCCAGGATCAGTCGGAGGAGGTGGTGCGGCAGAAGGTACTGGAAGCGCACCGTATTCTTATGGGGCTCAACGACTCCAATCGCGAAGCCTTCCACGATCTGGTCAATGCCCTCGAGCATCATTGATGGATGCGGGGTAACGAAACGGGGCGCTCAATGAGCGCCCCGTTTACATTCAGGCCAATTAGCCTTGCGCAGTCAGCAGTTTTTCCAGCTTTTCCTGGTCGCGGGCAAACAGGCGGATGCCCTCGGCCAGTTTCTCGGTGGCCATGGCGTCTTCGTTCATGCCCCAGCGGAACTGGCTTTCAGCCAGGCTCTGTCGGGGTTCGCTGGCGGCGCCCGGGTTTAGCACGCGGGTCAGGGGCTGCTGATCATCGGCCAGTTGCTGCAGCAGTTCCGGGCTGATGGTCAGGCGATCACAGCCAGCCAGCGCTTCGATCTGACCGATATTGCGAAAGCTCGCGCCCATCACCACGGTGGGGTAGGCGTTGGCCTTGTAGTAGTTGTAGATGCGCGTCACCGACTGTACGCCCGGATCATCTGCACCGACAAAATCGCGGCCCTCGGTCTTCTTGTACCAGTCATAGATGCGTCCGACAAAGGGCGAGATCAAAAATACCCCGGCATCGGCGCAGGCCTGGGCCTGGGCGAAGGCAAAGAGCAGGGTCAGGTTGCACTGGATGCCGGCCTTTTCCAGCTGCTCGGCGGCGCGGATGCCTTCCCAGGTCGAGGCGATCTTGATCAGCACCCGATCGCGGCCAATACCGGCTTCTTCATACAGGCCGATCAGGCGCTCGGCGCGGCGCAGGGTGGCCTGGGTGTCGAAAGACAGGCGCGCATCCACTTCTGTGGAGATGCGTCCGGGAATGATCTTGAGAATTTCCCCGCCCACGGCCACGGCAAAGTGATCACAGGCCAGGCCCAGGTCGCCCTTGCCGGCGCCCAGGGCGGCTTTCAGCAGCTCACTGTAAGCCGGCATGGCCGCGGCCTTGAGCAGCAGGGAAGGGTTGGTGGTGGCGTCGACCGGCTTGAGGCGGGCGATGGCGTCGAGGTCGCCGGTGTCGGCGACTACGGTGGTGAACTGCTTGAGTTGATCCAGCTTGGAGGTCATGACACAGCCTTGTCGTTGCAGATGCCCCGACATTACCCGAGTCAGCGCCCCTGCAGCAATTGCGCCGCCTGATCAAACAGGGCCATGGGCTCGCGGGTTTTGTGGATATCCACCGAGAGCAGCTGGCGAAAGCGTCGCGCGCCGTTGAAACCCTGGGCCAGGCCGAGCATATGGCGGGTGATATGGTGCAGGCTGCCACCTTCGGCCAGGTGCGCGGCGATATAGTCACGCATGCTCTGCATGGCCTCGAAGCGGCTCAGCACCGGGCGCTCTGAGCCGAACAGTTGCTGATCGACATGAGCCAGCAGATAGGGATTGTGATAGGCCTCGCGGCCGAGCATCACGCCGTCGAAGGTTTGCAGGTGTTGCTGACACTCGTCCAGGGTCTTGATGCCGCCGTTAAGGATGATCTCCAGGTCGGGGAAGTCCTGCTTAAGCTGGGCGGCGACTTCATAACGCAGCGGCGGCACCTCGCGGTTCTCCTTGGGCGACAGGCCTTCGAGAATGGCGATGCGCGCATGCACGGTAAAGCTGCGGCAGCCGGCCTCGCGCACGGTGCCGACAAAGTCACAGAGCTCGGCGTAGCTGTCACGACCATTGATGCCGATACGGTGCTTGACCGTCACCGGGATGCTCACCGCATCCTGCATGGCCTTGACACAATCGGCCACCAGCTGCGGATGGCCCATCAGGCAGGCGCCGATCATATTGTTCTGCACCCGGTCGCTGGGGCAGCCGACATTCAGGTTGATCTCGTTATAACCCGCCGCCTCGCCCAGTTTGGCGCAGGCTGCCAGATCTGCCGGCACACTGCCGCCCAGCTGCAGGGCCAGGGGATACTCCGCCACGTTATGACGCAGAAAACGCGCGGTATCGCCATGCAGCAGGGCGCCGGTGGTGACCATTTCGGTGTAGAGCAGGGCATGCTGCGACAGCTGACGCAGAAAGAAGCGGCAGTGTCTGTCCGTCCAATCCATCATCGGGGCCACGGAAAAACGACGGGAGAGGGGCTGGTGCGGGCTGTTCACGGCGGGTCTCGCAGGCGTCTGGGCGCTAGGCTGTGGCCTGTGGGCAGGCATTTGCAGCTAGCGAACAAGCAAAGGGAAAGGCGCGAATGCTACCAGATTCGTCTGCCCGGAGCCCTGCCTTGGTATTCGTCTGATCGATTAAGGGCGCCACTGCGCGCGGGTATTTGCCATAGTGGCCAGCCGTCTTAGGAGCGACGTTATGCATGCACTCGAACATCAGCTGCTTGAGGTCAATGGTATCGAGCTCAGCTTTTACAGCGCCGGCCCCCAGGATGGGCGGGCACTGTGGTTGCTGCATGGCTTTCCCGAGTGCTGGCATTCCTGGCGCAAGCAGATCGAGCCCCTGGCGGCTGCAGGCTATCGGGTGCTGATTCCGGAGATGCGCGGCTATGGCAGGAGCAGTGCGCCGCGCGAGCCTGAGGCCTATGACCTGATCACCCTGTGCGGCGATATCCAGGGCGCCATGGATGTGCTGGGTCAGACCGAGTGCTGTGTAATCGGCCATGACTGGGGCGCGCCAGTGGCCTGGCATCTGGCCCTGCTGGAGCCGCAGCGGGTGCAGGCGGTGGTG
>JBFHPI010000256.1:0-5164 GCA_041592855.1 Pseudomonas sp. | reverse complement strand
GGCGGCGAGCGTTACGCCGGCAGCTATTACGACGACAATTGGCTCAGCGCTCAGGGCTTCGACCTGGCCCCGCTGATCGAGGCGATCGCCGCCTGCGCCGAACGCGGCGAGCCCTTGCCAGGGGATCTGTCCACGGCAGGCATGTAGCCCCTTGGACGGACCAGGCGCCGGGAGTGGCCTTGGCTATGCCAGTAATCCGCGAGGCGCTGTGGTCCCTGATGATTGGTATCGGTATTACTACGCCGCAGCGATCCCCAGCATGTCGCGAATCAGCGCCTCTGCCACCCGAATGCCATCGACCCCGGCGGAGAGAATGCCACCGGCGTAACCCGCACCTTCCCCGGCTGGGTAAAGGCCCTGGGTGTTTAAACTCTGCAGGTTGTCGCCACGGGTGATGCGCAAAGGCGAGGAGGTGCGGGTTTCGATGCCGGTGAGCACCGCGTCCGCCAGGTCGAAGCCCTTGATCTGTTTGCCGAAGGCGGGCAGCGCCTCGCGAATCGCTTCGATGGCGAAATCTGGCAATGCCAGCGCCAGGTCGCCCAGATTGACCCCGGGTTTGTAGGACGGCTCGACGCTGCCCAGGGCGCTGGATGGCTGACCGGCGATAAAGTCGCCCACCAATTGCCCCGGCGCTTCATAGTTGCTGCCACCGAGCAGATAGGCCTGGGACTCCAGGCGTTCCTGCAGCTCCACCCCGGCCAGGGGGCCGCCGGGATAATCCTGCTCCGGAGTAATACCCACGACGATGCCGGCATTGGCATTGCGCTCGTTGCGCGAATACTGGCTCATGCCGTTGGTCACCACCCGTCCCGGTTCGGACGTGGCAGCCACCACGGTGCCGCCCGGGCACATGCAGAAGCTGTAGACCGAGCGGCCATTGCTGGCGTGGTGCACCAGCTTGTAATCAGCAGCGCCCAGTTTGGGGTGGCCGGCGTATTTGCCCAGGCGGGCGCGGTCGATCAGGCTTTGCGGGTGTTCGATACGAAAGCCCACGGAGAAGGGCTTGGCCTCCATATACACGCCGCGGGCATGCAACATGCGGAAGGTGTCGCGCGAGCTGTGACCCAGGGCCAGGATTACATGGCGGCTCAGCAGCTGTTCGCCGCTGGCCATGACCACCCCGACCAGCTGGCCATCTTCGAGCAGCAGGTCGCTGACTTTTTGCTCGAAGCGTACTTCGCCGCCCAGGGCCTTGATTTCTTCACGCATGGTGGCGACCACGCCGGTCAGACGGAAGGTACCGATATGCGGTTTGCTGACATAGAGGATTTCCTCCGGCGCACCGGCCTTGACGAACTCTTCCAGCACCTTGCGCCCCAGATGCTTGGGGTCCTTGATCTGGCTGTACAGCTTGCCGTCGGAGAAGGTGCCGGCGCCGCCTTCGCCGAATTGCACATTGGATTCGGGGTTGAGCACATTCTTGCGCCACAGGCCCCAGGTGTCCTTGGTGCGCTGGCGTACCTCCTTGCCACGCTCCAGCACGATGGGCTTGAGGCCGGCCTGGGCCAGGATCAGCGCGGCGAAGATGCCGCAGGGGCCGAAACCGACGACGATGGGGCGCTCGTCCAGACCGCTGGCCGGCGCCTGACCCACGGGCTTGTAGCCAATATCCGGGGCCGGATTGATATGCGGGTCGTTGGCGAAGCGGGCCAACACGCTAGCCTCGTCATGCACTTCGCAGTCGATGCTGTAGATAAAGGGCATTTCGCCGAAACGCTTGCGCGCATCGTAGCTGCGCTTGAACAGGCTGAAGTCCAGCAGCTCGCCATCGGCAATCCCCAGGCGCTGGACGATGGCGGGGCGTAGTGCCTCCTCGGGATGATCGAGGGGCAGCTTGAGTTCGGTGATGCGCAGCATGGCAGCAGTCCACAGTAGGGCCGGAGGCAACCCGGCAAATAAAGAGGGCGGCGATTATAGACCTGTTCGGCGTGACGGGGCGCTGCGGTGTTACTGGCAATGCGAGGTTTCTGTACGCCGCGCACCTTACAAGAGGTAGTCGAGAACCTGTTTAGGATCTTGCGAGCTAGAGTCCTACAGGGCGAAAACAGGCGAGAAACGTAGCGTAGCGCAGTAACAGCCGTAGGCTCGCCCTTCGGGCCGACCTGAAAGTCGTTCGGTGGCAAGCCATCGTCCGAGCCTGTTTTCAACGCAGTAGGGCCGACGCGCAGCTGATCGTAAGTAGGTGCTTACGGTCGGGTCCAGGCCAGCAGTACGTCGAGCATGCGGTTGGCGAAGGCCCATTCGTTGTCATACCAGGCCAGCACCTTGACCAGGTCCCCCTGGACCCGGGTGTGGTTGAGGTCAACCACGCAGGAAATCGGGTGACCATTGAAGTCGCTGGACACCAGCGGCAGCTCGTTGCATTCCATCACCCCCAGGGGCAGTTGCAGGGCCCCTTCGCGCAGGGCCGCGTTGATGGCCTCGGGCGTGGTGGGGCGTTCGCTGATAAAGCTCAGGTCCACCAGCGATACGTTGGGCGTGGGCACGCGCACCGACAGGCCATCCAGCCGCCCGGCCAACTCCGGCATGACCAGGCCGATGGCCTTGGCCGCGCCGGTGCTGGTGGGAATCATCGACAGGGCTGCGGCGCGGGCGCGATAGAGGTCGCTGTGGGTCTTGTCCAGCAGGTTCTGGTCATTGGTGTAGGCGTGGATGGTGTTGACCAGGCCGCTGCGGATGCCCACCGCCTTGTGCAGCACCTTGGCCAGGGGCGCCAGGCAATTGGTGGTGCAGGAGGCGTTGGAAACAATCTGTTGATTGCCCAGCAACTCATGGTTGACCCCATAGACCACGGTCAGGTCGGCACTGTCCATGGGGTGGGAGAGCAGCACCCGGGCAGCACCGGCGGTCAGGTGCTGCTCGACCTGCTCGCGTTTTTTCACCTTGCCGGAGCACTCCAGCACCAGATCGATACCGTGCTCGGCCCAGGGCAGGTTAACCACCTCGCGCTCGCGCAACAGGTGGATCGACTGGCCGTCGATCTGCAGCACATCATCGTGCTGGGAGACGCGGGCGGCGAAGCGGCCGAAGGTTGAGTCAAAGCGGGTGAGGTGGGTGAGGGTGGCAGGATCCCCCAGGTCATTGATGGCGCACAGGTGGATCTTGTGTTCCAGATCCCGATCAAACAGGGCGCGCACCAGCGCCCGGCCAATTCGTCCATATCCGTTGATGGCAACTCGCAGCATGTTGATTCTCCTTATGCTCTTGTCCTTTCAGCTTAGGCGAGACCGGCGAGCTTGCCCGACGAATGGCACCGCTGAGCTGTGTGGTTTTATTGCCGGGCGCCGCCAAAGTGGCCGCAGCCGTGCAGCACTTCATCATTCAGGCGCAGCTGCGCACTGAGGTGTTGCACCGCGCCACTCATGCTGTCATGGCAGGTCTGGGGGGTGAGCCACAGGCTCAGGCGCTGGCCGTTGGCCTCGCTGCTCAGGTGCAGGCGGCCTTCCGGCAACTCTTCTTCCAGGTAGGGCAGGGCCAGCGGCTCCTGGCCGGGGCGGTCGAGTACCATGCCCTGTCTGCCCACGCGCAGGCTCCAGCTCGGTTCATGGCCGCTGGCGCGCAGTAGAGTCTGTTTGAAATTGGCGTCGGCGCAGCCAGGCCCCTCGCCCTGCAAACGGTACAGCTGGCTGACTGCCAGGCCGCCGTCGTGGGTCTTGTCGGCGCTGGCCGTCAGGGTGCCGCGCAGGTCGGCGAACAGGGCGCTGTGACCGTCCTTTAGCAGCTCTTGGCTGGTGCGCAGCACGGAGGTGCTGCCTGTATCGCTGAGGACAAAATGACGCTGCTCCAGGCAGGGGCGAAACAATAGCTGGCTGCCGGCCTGGCTGATTTCCCCCTGCAGGCGCGGCTGCAGGCTGGGCTGGGCGGGCGTGCTGGGTGCCAGCAGTTGGCAGCCGGCAAACAGCGGCAGCAGTGCGATGAGGGCAAAACGGCTCGGGTGCATGGCGAGTCTCCTGAAAAATGCGGCCACGTTACCCGCGGCTCTGGTGGCAGGGCAAGGCATGGCGGTTCTACGCTGTGGGGAGTGGCTAGAAAGAAGGAAGCGCCGATGAGTCGAATTGTCACCCTGACCCTGAGTCCGTCCCTGGATGTGGCCACCGAGGTGGCGCGGCTGTATCCGGACGCCAAACTGCGTTGTCAGCGCCCCCGCTATGCCCCAGGTGGGGGTGGTATCAACGTGGCTCGGGCTCTTTATATCCTCGGTGGCACAGCGTTGGCCCTCTATCCGGCGGGAGGCTCCACCGGCGAGCACCTGGGCCAGCTGCTTGATGCCTGTGGCGTGAGTCACCAGGCTCTGCCTATTCAGGAATGGACCCGCGAGAGCCTGAATCTAACCGAGCAGGCCAGTGCCCAGCAGTATCGATTGATCATGCCGGGGGCGCGTTTGAGCGAAGTGGAGCAGGAGCAGTTGCTGGCCGCTGTGCAGGCCTTGCCGACCCCCGACTATCTGGTGGTCAGCGGCAGTCTGCCGGAGGGGCTGGCGGCTGATTTCATGCCGCGTCTGCTCGGCAACGCCAAGGCACGGGGCGTGCGTTGCATCGTCGACTGCTCGGGGGACGGCCTGTTGCAGGTGCTGGATATCGGCGGGGTGTTTCTGCTCAAGCCCAATATCGACGAACTCAGCGCCGCGGTGGGTGAGGACATTCTCGACTCCACCCAGTTGCTGCGTATTGCCCGCGAGCTGATCGACGCGGGCAAATGCCAGGCCCTGCTGGTGTCTCTGGGCCCCCAGGGCGCATTGCTGGTGAGCGCCGAGCGCAGCGCCAGTATTGCTGCCCCAACGGTGCGCAAACGCAGCACGGTGGGCGCCGGCGACAGCATGGTGGCGGCGCTGACGCTTAAACTGACCTGCGGCGCCGATTTGCTGGAGGCTGCCCGTTATGGGGTGGCCGCCGGCAGTGCGGCGATCATGACCGAGGGTACTGATCTGTGCCGCCGTGAGGATGCCGAGCGGTTGTTTGCCTGGATGCAGGGGTGAGCGCGCAGCCGTTTACTCCTGGACGGGCGATTGGCCGCGTATGCCCCAAAGGGCCAGGGTTATGGCCAGCAGGGAGGCCAGGGCCACGCTGATCAGCAGACTGGCCACCAGGTTTTCCGCCCAGGGCGCACCCTGGACGCCGGCTGCGGCCACCGGGGTGGTTTGTCCCGCGCCGAGGATGGCCCCGAG
>JBFHPI010000255.1:0-5268 GCA_041592855.1 Pseudomonas sp. | reverse complement strand
TGCATGGCCGGCGCCCCTTCGGCTTCATAGGCCACGGCGGCAGCACCACGGGCGATGGCGTCGGCAATATGCACCCGGCCGTCCTGCTGGGTGCCGGGCACGGCGAGGAACAGGTCACCTGGACGCACCTTTCGGCTGTCCAGGGTCAGCTCGCGAATCAGCAGGGAACTGGCCGCTTCCGGCAGCAACTGGTTGAGAGGCATGGGCATCAGATACGCCCTCCTTTGGCGTTTTCGATCACCGCAGTCTGCGGCTCGGGCAGATTGTCCGGGGCCACGTTCATCAGGCGCAGGGCGCCGGCCATGACCTTGCCGAATACCGGAGCGGAGACCAAGCCACCGTAGTAACCACCCTCGCTGGGCTCGTCGATCATGATCACTGCGGCGATGCGTGGGTTATCGATAGGGGCTACACCGGCGAAGAAGGAACGATAGGCCTTATCCACATAGCCCTTGGTGCCCGTGGCGGCCTTGCGCGCGGTACCACTCTTGCCGCCGACGTGGTAACCCGGCACCTTGGCCCTGGCACCGCCGCCGCCCGGCTCTTCCACCACGGACTGGAGCATGCCGACCACGGTTTTGGCGATCTGCTGATCGATCACCTGTGCGGCCTCTGGGCGGCGATCCAGGCGCACCATGGACAGCGGCACATTGCGCCCTTCGTTGGCCAGTACCGCATAGGCATGAGCCAGCTGCACCGCAGTCACCGACAGGCCATAGCCGTAGGCCAGGGTGGCGGTTTCCGCCTGGCGCCAGACGCGATGATTGGGCAGGTTGCCGACCCGTTCCCCAGGAAAACCCAAACCGGTGTCCTGGCCCAGACCGACCTGCTGCATCACCGCATAAATGGGCTCGGCGCCGATATCGAAGGCGATCTTGCTGATGCCGACGTTGCTCGACTTCATCAGGATCTCGGTGAGGTTGAGCAGGCCGCCACGGGATACGTCACGGATGGTGTAGCGACCGATGCGCAGGCTACCGGGCGCGGTGTCCACGGTGGACTCCGGCTTCCAGCGCCCGGAACCCAGGGCCGCGGCAATGGAGAAGGGCTTGACCGTGGAGCCCGGCTCGAACACATCGATCATGGCGCGGTTGCGCATGGCCGCTGGCTGCAGATTACGGCGGTTATTGGGGTTATAGGTGGGCTGATTGACCATGGCCAGCACTTCGCCTGTCTGCACGTCGAGCAGCACCAGACTGCCGGCCTTGGCGCCGAACTCGGCCACGGCATTGCGCAGCTCGCGATGCGCCAGGTACTGCAGGCGCAGGTCAATGGACAACGCCAAGGCCCGACCGGCCTTGGCGTTCTGTGCCACCTGAACATCTTTTATCAGACTGCCGCGCCTGTCCTTGAGCACCTGGCGCTTGCCCGGCACCCCGGCCAGCCATTCCTCGAAGGCCAGCTCCATGCCCTCGCGGCCACGGTCGTCGATATCGGTAAAGCCCACCACATGGGCGGCCACCTCCCCGGCGGGATAGAAGCGGCGGAACTCCTCGATGGCATAAACACCCGGCACCTTGAGGTCGAGAATGCGCTGCCCCTGCTCAGGGGTCAGGCCACGCACCAGGTACATAAACTCGCGCTTGGCGTTGGCCTGCAGGCGCTCGGCAAAGGCCTGGTGCTCCTGGCCAAGTGCCGCGCCCAGCTCAGCCCAGCGGGTCTTGGCCGCCTGCAGCTCACGGCCATTGGCCCACAGGGTGGTCACCGGGGTACTGACAGCCAGCGGCTCGCCATTGCGATCAGTAATCAGGCCGCGATGGGCCGGAATAGGGATATGCCGCACGCTGCGGGCATCGCCATGGGCCTGCAGGAAGTCGTTGTCGAGCACCTGCAGATCGACGATACGCCAACTGATGGCCGCCACCATCAGCGCCAGGAGCAGCAGCACCAGACGGAAACGCCAGGGATAGAGAGCGCCCTTGAGGCCGATCATGGCGCCACCATGCGGATTTCGCCGGCATCGGGGATGCGCATGCCCAGGCGCTCGCTGGCCAGGGCTTCGATGCGGTTGTGAGCGGTCCAGGTGCTCTGCTCCAGCACCAGGCGGCCCCACTCGGCCTGGGCCTTGTCACGCACGCTGAGCTCGGCATACAGCTCGTTGAGCAGTTGACGATTCCAGTGCGCACTGTAGGACACCGCCAGAGCGGAAATAAGCAGCATCACGAACAACACCAGCATCAGCAGGCTGCCCCGAGGCAAAGGCTTGGCGAACAGCGCGCTCATCGCAACTTCTCCGCCACACGCATGACCGCACTGCGCGAACGCGGGTTGGCCGCCAGTTCCGCCTCGGAGGCGAACTGCGGCTTACCCAGCAGCTTCAGGCGCGGCTCGAAGGCCTTGGGGATAATCGGCAGATCGCGCGGCAGTTTGTCTGCCTCGCCCTTGGCCTGGCGTTTCATAAACTGTTTGACGATGCGATCTTCCAGGGAGTGGAAGCTGATCACCACCAGACGCCCACCTACTTCCAGGATTTCCAGTGCCGCCTGAAGGCCACGCTCAAGATCGCCCAGCTCGTTATTGACGTGGATACGCAGACCCTGGAAGGCGCGGGTCGCCGGGTTCTTGCCTTTTTCCCAAGCCGGATTGGCCTCGGTCAGCACGGCCGCCAGATCGGCGGTACGGGTAAAGGGCTGCAGCGCCCGGCGCTCGACCACGGCGCGCGCCATGCGCTTGGCGAAGCGCTCCTCGCCATACTCCTTGAACACCCGGGCGATCTCGTCGGCACTGGCGCTGGCGATAAAGTCCGCCGCACTGATCCCGGCATCCGGGTTCATGCGCATATCCAGCGGGCCGTCATTGAGAAAGCTGAAACCGCGGGCGGCATCGTCCAGCTGCGGCGAGGACACGCCCAGATCCAGCAGTATGCCACTGACCTTGCCGGCCAGGCCGCGCTGCGCGCACTCCTCGCCCAGTTCGGCAAAGCTGCGCTGTACAACGACAAAGCGGCCATCTTCGGCCGCCAGCTGATTGCCCGTCGCGATTGCCAGGGGGTCCTTGTCAAACCCCAGCAGGCGACCGTCCGGCCCGAGCTGTTGCAAGATCAGGCGGCTATGTCCACCCCGTCCGAAGGTGCCATCCAGGTAACAGCCATCGGCGCGCACGGCGAGACCTTCGACGGCCTCGTCGAGCAGCACGGTGATATGGCGAAAGCTGCTGGTCATGGTCACAGGATCAGGTCACGTAGTTCGTCAGACAGGGCACCCGGCTGCTTGATGGCGGCCAGATCGGCGTCGGCCACGGCATTCCAGGCGTCTTCATCCCACAGTTGGAATTTGTTCAGTTGGCCGACCAGCATGGCGCGCTTGTCCAACTTGGCGTACTCACGCAGGCGTGGCGGCACCAGGAAACGGCCACTGGCATCCAGCTCCAGATCGACGGCATTACCGATCAGCAAACGCTGCAAGCGCCGGTTCTCCTCACGAAAGGAGGCCAGCTCACGCAATTTGGTTTCGATCAGCTCCCACTCGGACAGCGGGTAGACACAGAGGCAGGGGTCAATGGCATCGATGGTCACGATAAGCTGGCCGGCACAACGCGAAACCAGCTCGTCACGATACCGACTCGGCATCGCGAGGCGCCCTTTGGCGTCGAGACTGATGGCGTTAGCTCCACGAAACACGACAGCGTTTCCCCTTTCTTATCTAGCTTTCCATGCCTAAAAAACCCACTTTCTGCCACTTCTTACCACTGGGGCACACTATAGGAATGCGCGCACCCCACCGTCAAGGCGCGCCACAGGGGAAAAATCCTTACAGGGCGGTAATTTAGAGAACTTTGGCAGGCGCCGGAGAGAGAATTTGCCGCAACATCGGAAGGAAAAACCAAGACAATCAAAACCACTAAAACCACAACTTAAAGTGATTTGTTAAGAGTAAGATTTTTTCGGTATTAAAAAGGAGGGAACTAGAGGGGACGTACAAGATAAGAAAAGGTGGAGAGTCGATCTATAAGCCGGGTTCTGTCGAGGACAGTCATTCCTCTACGACGTACATCACTGCACGCCTTTAGCAACCTACCCGGTTCCAGCGCGGGCCACGCCAATGGAACCCTATTTGGTCTTGCTCCGAGTGGGGTTTGCCTAGCCACGGACTGTTACCAGCCGCGCGGTGCGCTCTTACCGCACCTTTTCACCCTTACCGGCGCCGAAGCGCTTAGGCGGTTATTTTCTGTGGCACTTTCCGTAGGCTCGCGCCTCCCAGGCATTACCTGGCACTCCGCCCTATGGAGCCCGGACTTTCCTCCCCCTTCTTGCGAAGGCAGCGACTGTCCGATCGACTCTCCGCCAGCAAGGGTAACGGCCCACGCCCAATAGAACAAGCTCAAGCGTCTTTCTGCCGCTCCAGCGCCACTTGATACAGCAGGTTCTTGCGCACCCCAGTGATCTCCGCCGCCATAGCCGCCGCACGCTTGAGCGGCATCTCGCCAAGCAGCAGATCGAGCACCCGCAAGGCCTCGGTACTCACCGCGTCCTCACCTTCCGGCGCCTGCCAGCCAGCCACCAGCACCACGCACTCGCCACGCTGCTGATTGGCATCTGCAGCCACCCAGGCGACCAACTCGGCCAGCGGCATGCCCTTGAGCGTCTCGAAGGTCTTGGTCAGCTCGCGCGCCAGCAAGGCCGGGCGCTCATCACCGAATACCGCCTGCATATCCTGCAGGCATTCAAGGATGCGATGAGGCGCCTCATAGAAAATCAGGGTGCGCGACTCCTCCCTGACCTGTTCCAGACGTGCGCGGCGCCCGGCAGCCTTGGCCGGTAGAAAACCTTCGAAAATAAACCGATCGGAAGGCAGCCCCGCCGCCGACAGTGCTGCGATCAGAGCGCAGGCCCCCGGCACTGGCACCACCGTAACGCCGGCGGCTCGGGCCTGACGCACCAGGTGATAGCCCGGATCGGAAATCAGCGGGGTGCCGGCATCAGAAATCAGCGCCACATCCTCGCCAGCCTGCAGGCGGGCGATAAAGCGCCCACCCTGATCCCGTTCATTGTGTTCGTGGCAGGCCGCCAAGGGGGTACTGATGCCGAAATGCTGCAGCAGGCGCGCCGAGTGCCGGGTGTCCTCGGCAGCGATCAGGGCGACGCTGCGCAGGATGCTCAACGCCCGGGCACTGATATCTTCCAGATTACCAATGGGGGTTGCGACAACATAAAGACTGCCCAGAGCTGCATTGGCAGCGGTGGAAGTGGTCACAGCACAGGCCTCTTGAAATCAGCAAAGCGCGCATTGTATCCCGTTTCCCAGCTTCAACATCGCTTCACGGGACTGG
>JBFHPI010000254.1:0-5289 GCA_041592855.1 Pseudomonas sp. | reverse complement strand
CATAATGCCGCGGCGCGTCAAGCGCATGCTGATCGCCGTGACTGATCTAAGCACTCCCATTTCCCTGTTATGAGGATGATTAGATGCCCACCATCATGGTGAAAATATTTGAAGGTCGTTCCGATGAGATCAAACGCGAGTACGCCAAGGCCCTGACCGAGGCTTCGACTCGGGTGCTCGGCTGTGATGCCGGAGCGGTCGATGTGATCTTCGAGGGTGTGAAGAAAAGCGATTGGGCCACAGGCGGGGTGATGTGGTCTGAGCGCGACTAGCCGCCTTTCACCTCTGCCCGTGGTGATGGGTTACGCCGCTGCGCGGCTAACCCATCCTACGTCGATTATTCTGCTCCACGAATATCGCTGCATAGCCTGTCCTGTATGGCCGGCAGCCTTTATGTAAAAAGTGCTTTTCAGTCACAGAGGCTGTTTTATACTCGGCCCTCGGTGGTGCAGGGCAGATTCACTGGCTGCCGCCAAATAATAAAAATTGCATGCTGGAGATACAGGTAATGGCTGAGCGCGAGACCGGAACCGTCAAGTGGTTCAACGATGCCAAGGGTTATGGCTTTATTCAGCGCGAGAGTGGCGCGGATGTGTTTGTGCACTTCCGCGCCATCCGGGGTGAAGGCCACCGTACCCTGGTCGAAGGGCAGAAGGTTGAGTTCGCGGTAACCCAGGGGCAGAAGGGATTGCAGGCCGACGACGTGTCGGCTTTCTGAATCCATCACCCGAGCAAAAAGCCCATCGATGATGGGTTTTTTGCTTTCTGCCCACGCGGTCGTTTTCCCCGGGGCAAATCTGCGACAATCGCCCCCCACGAAATTCCCCCGCGATTGCCCGATGACCGACGCTGCCCCCGCCTTTGATCAACTGCTGAAAAACCTCGACCAGACCCTGCTGGGCGATCGCCATCGCCTGCGCCGCCAGCTGCATGAGCTGCGCAAGCAAACGCCGGTGGACGAGGCCAAGCTGGCACAGTGGCTGCAGCGTTTCGAGGCGTCCAAGGCCCGGGTCGAGGCGCGCAGGCTAAGCGTGCCGTCCATGCGCTACGACGATGCCTTGCCGATTGCCGCCAAACGCGAGGAGATCAAGGCGGCCATCGCCGCGCATCAGGTGGTGGTGATTGCCGGTGAAACCGGGTCGGGCAAAACCACCCAGCTGCCGAAGATCTGCCTGGAACTGGGCCGTGGCGTGCACGGCCTGATCGGCCACACCCAGCCGCGGCGTCTGGCGGCGCGCAGCGTGGCCACCCGGGTGGCGGAAGAAATCGGCACGCCGCTGGGCGAGCTGGTCGGCTATCAGGTGCGCTTCGAGGACCAGAGCAACGAGCGCAGCCTGATCAAGCTGATGACCGACGGTATCCTCCTGGCCGAGACCCAGCACGACCGCTACCTGGAAAAGTACGACACCCTGATCGTCGACGAAGCCCACGAACGCAGCCTGAATATCGACTTCCTGCTGGGCTTTCTCAAGACTCTGCTGACGCGTAGACCTGACTTAAAACTGATTATCACCTCGGCCACCATCGACCTGCAGCGCTTCTCCAGGCATTTTGGCGATGCACCGATTATCGAGGTATCCGGGCGCACCTACCCGGTGGATGTCTGGTATCGGCCCCTGGCCGCCGAACAGGATGAGGACGGCAACCGGGTTGAGGAAGACCTGTCGGTCGATCAGGCGATTCTCGCGGCCCTGGATGAAATCAGCGCCTTTGAGAAGAGCGAGGGCAGGCGCCCCGGCGATGTGCTGGTGTTCCTCCCCGGCGAGCGGGAGATCCGTGAGGCCGCCGAGGTGCTGCGCAAGGCCAACCTGCGCCTGACCGAGGTGCTGCCGCTGTATGCGCGGCTGACCCCGGCCGAGCAGCAGAAAATCTTTGCCCCTATGGGCGCGCGCAAGATCGTCCTGGCCACCAACGTCGCGGAAACCTCGCTCACCGTGCCGGGTATCCGC
The DNA here is from genome assembly GCA_041592855.1 of Pseudomonas sp. Classification (GTDB taxonomy): domain Bacteria; phylum Pseudomonadota; class Gammaproteobacteria; order Pseudomonadales; family Pseudomonadaceae; genus Aquipseudomonas. The sequence continues at coordinate 3,340 of JBFHPI010000254.1, read as the reverse complement.
TATGTGATCGACTCCGGCACGGCGCGCATCAGTCGTTACAGCTACCGCGCCAAGGTGCAGCGCCTGCCGGTCGAGGCCATCAGCCAGGCCAGCGCCAATCAGCGCAAGGGCCGCTGCGGGCGGGTCGAGCCGGGCCTCTGCATTCGCCTGTACAGCGAGGAGGACTTTCTCGGTCGCCCGGCATTTACCGACCCGGAGATCCTGCGCACCAACCTGGCGGCGGTGATTCTGCAGATGCTGCACCTGCGCCTGGGCAACATCGAAGATTTCCCCTTTATCGAGCCGCCGGATGGCAAGGCCATCAGTGACGGTTTCAACCTGCTGCAGGAGCTCTCGGCGGTCAATCGCGAGGGCCAGCTGACGCCTCTGGGTCGTCAGCTGGCGCGCCTGCCGGTTGATCCACGGTTGGGCCGTATGGTGCTGGAAGGGGCCAAGCAGGGTAGCCTGGACGAGATCCTGATCATCGCCAGCGCGCTGTCGGTGCAGGATGTACGCGAACGTCCGTCCGACCGCCAGCAGGCCGCCGACCAGGCCCATGCCCAGTGGAAGGATGTGGACTCCGACTTCGCCGCGCTGATCAACCTGTGGCGTGGCTTCGAAGAACAGCGCCAGGCTCTGGGTTCCAGCGCGCTGCGCAGCTGGTGCCGGAAGAATTTCCTTAACTACCTCAGGCTACGAGAATGGCGCGATGCGCACCGCCAACTGGTGCTGATTGCCCGTGACTTGCAACTAACCGCTGGCAAGAAGATGGAGGGCTCCGTCCATTCAACCTCCGAGCCACGCCGCAGGGCGGACAACGCCGCAGGCTTGTCCACTACGGCGAATGCGTCAAAAGCCCAGCAGCTTTCGGCCGCGCAAAAGGAAAAAGAGCTGGCTGAAAAGGATCAGGCCGCTCAGCGCGCCAAAGGCTACGCCGCTGTACACAAGGCGATTCTCGCCGGTCTGCTCAGCCAGATCGGTCAGAAAACCGAAGACGGCGACTACCTCGGCGCCCGCCAGCGGCGCTTCTGGGTACACCCGTCTTCGGTGATCGGTCGCAAGAAACCCAACTGGCTGATGAGCGCCGAACTGGTGGAAACCAGCAAACTGTTTGCGCGCATGGTGGCCAGGATCGAGCCGGACTGGATCGAGCCACTGGCCGGCCACCTGATCAAGAAAAACCATCTGGAGCCGCATTGGGAGAAAAAGCGCGGCCAGGTGGTGGCCTATGAGCAGATCAGCCTGTACGGCCTGATCGTCGTCGGGCGTCGCCCGGTGCATTTCGGCCCGGTGGACCCGGTGGCCTCACGCGAACTCTTTATCCGCGAGGGTCTGGTAGCCGGTGAGATCAACTCCCGGGCCAAGTGCCTGAGTGCCAACCGGCAGCTGCTGGAAAAGCTTGATGAGCTCGAAGCCAAGGCGCGCCGTCGCGACATCCTCGCCGATGAGGAAACCCTGTTCGCCTACTATGAGGCGCGTCTACCGGCGGATATCTACCAGGCTGCCAGTTTCGACAGCTGGTACAAGCGCGAAAGTGCGAAGGATCCACAGCTGCTGCTGATGCGCGAAGAGGATGTGCTGGCCCGCGACGCCAAGGAGGTCACCGCCGCGCAATATCCCGACACCCTGCACCTGGGTGAGTTAAGTCTGCCGCTGTCCTATCACTTCGAGCCCAATCACCCGCGTGACGGCGTCACCCTGCGCGTACCGGCGCCGCTGTTGCCACAACTGCCACCCGAGCGCCTGGAGTGGCTGGTGCCGGGGCTGCTGGAAGCCAAATGCCTGGCCCTGGTGCGCGGTCTGCCCAAGGCGCTGCGCAAGAATTTCGTGCCGGTGCCGGATTTTGTTGGCGCAGCCCTGGGCAAAATCCAGTTTGCCGAGGGCAGCCTGAGCGAGGCTCTGGGCCGTGAGCTGACCCGTATGACCGGCACGCGGGTCAGCGAAGAGGCCTGGACGGAGTCCGCTTCCCAGCTGGAAGGTCACCTGCGCATGAATATTGAAGTGGTCGACAACCAGGGCAAGCCCCTCGGTGAAGGCCGCGACCTGACTGAGCTGACCGCGCGTTTCAGCCAGGCGAGTCAGGCCGGCCTGGCCCTGCCGCAAAGCGCCAGGAGCCAGCAGCCGGTAGAGGCCAGGGCCTTTAGCGAAGTGGCGGCGAAGACTCAGCAGCAGGTGGCCGGCCTGTCCATGACTGTCTACCCGGCGCTGGTGGAGGAGGCCGGCGTGGTCAAGGAAGGGCGCTTCCCGACCCTGGCCGAGGCCGAATTCCAGCATCGCCGCGCGCTGCAGCGTCTGCTGTTGCAACAACTGGCTGAGCAGGCGAAATTCTTGCGCGGCAAGCTACCTGGGCTGACCGAGCTGGCGCTGCTGTACCGCGACATGGGCCGGGTCGACGCGCTGGTCGAGGATATTCTGCTGGCCAGCCTGGACAGTTGCATCCTCGAAGGCAGTGAGCCGTTACCGCGAGACGGTGCCGGCCTGGCCGCCCTGGCCGAACGCAAGCGGGGCAACTGGACGGCGGAGGCCGAGCGCCTGGCCAGGTTGACCCTGGATATCCTCAAACTCTGGCACGGCCTGCAGAAGCGCTTTAAAGGCAAGATCGATTTGGCGCAGGCCTTAGCGCTCAACGATATCAAGCTGCAGCTAAGCAATCTGGTGTATCCCGGCTTTGTCCGCGAAACCCCGGCGCAGTGGCTAAAGGAAATTCCCAGGTATTTGAAAGCCATTGAGCAGCGCCTGGACAAAATCGCCGGTCAGGTGCAGCGTGACCGCGTCTGGAGCGGCGAGTTGGCCGGTTACTGGGAGCAGTACCAGGCGCGCCTGGGCAAGCACCGTCAGGAAGGCAAGCGCGACCCGCAGCTGAGTCTTTACCGCTGGTTGCTGGAGGAATACCGGGTGTCACTGTTTGCCCAGCAACTGGGCACCAAACAGCCGGTTTCGGATAAGCGCCTAAGCAAGCAGTGGAGTCAGGTCGAAGCCTGACTGCATCCATCGGAGCTAATTGTCATGTTCACTCTGCAGCCTATGCACCCGGAAACCTATCGCCAGCAAACCCGGCGTATCGCCATGGCCCTGATCGCTGTGTTCGTGTTGCTGGCCATGCTGTTGTCCACTCTGGCCGTGCAGCTGTTTGGCGAGCCAGGGGGCGATAACTTCCGCTGGAACCTGGCAGGGGTGCTGCTGGGCCTGGCTCTGACCATCGCCTTGGTGCGCCTTAAGCTCTGGTCGCAGCCCTGGATGGCGCCGGCGGTCTATGGTTGGCGGCTCAAACGCTGTTTGTTGCGCATCACCAACCAGATGCATCGGCTCAAGGTTGCGGTGGCGGCAGGCGATCCCCAGGCCATGCAGTTGCTGCGCTTCT
>JBFHPI010000253.1:0-5295 GCA_041592855.1 Pseudomonas sp. | reverse complement strand
GTACACCGGCCGGTCCGCGGCCCGGGGCAGGTAGTAGTACATCAGTCCGAGGAACGGCGTGGTGAGGAAGAAGCCCACGGCGTTGTGCCCGTACCACCACTGGATCATCGCATCGGTGGCGCCGGCATAGGCCGAGTAGGACTTGGTAAAGGTCACCGGCATGGCCATGTTGTTGACCAGGTGCAGGATCGCCACGGTGAGGATAAAACCACCGAAGAACCAGTTACCGACATAGATATGGCTGACCTTGCGCTTGATCACCGTACCGAAGAAGACGATGGCGTAGCTGACCCAGACCAGGGTGATCAGGATATCGATCGGCCATTCCAGCTCGGCGTATTCCTTGGAGGAGGTGATGCCCAGGGGCAGGGTGATGGCCGCCAGCAGGATGACCGCCTGCCAGCCCCAGAAGGTGAAGGCCGCCAGCTTGGGCGCGAACAGGGTGGCCTGGCTGGTGCGCTGCACCGCGTAGTAGCTGGTGGCGAACAGGGCGCAGCCGCCGAAGGCGAAGATCACCGCATTGGTGTGCAGTGGGCGCAGGCGACCGAAGCTGGTCCATGGCAGGTCAAGGTTCAGTTCAGGCCAGACCAGTTGTGCTGCGATCAGCACCCCGACCCCCATCCCGACTATGCCCCACACCACCGTCATAATGGCGAATTGGCGAACCACCTTGTAGTTGTAGGCGGCACTGGTTGTTGTGTTCATGTCTGGGCTTCCATCCACGGTTTATTGGCAAAGCGTTGAGAAACTTCCGGTCGTGCATGGACAATTCGCCATGGCGCAGGCCGATAGAGTCCTAAAGCGAGGCAAGCATGAATAAAGCGACAGATGCAGGTATTGACGGGGATCAATGCGCGCTCAGGCAGCTGGCAACGGGCCAGCTCTGGGACAGGACTGCAGGCGAGCCGCTGGCCACCCTGATTCTGGCCCATGGCGCCGGCGCCCCAATGGACAGCGACTTTATGACGGATATGGCCCGGCGCCTGGCGGCGTGCGGGGTGCAGGTGGTGCGCTTCGAGTTTGCCTATATGGCTGCACGGCGGCTCGATGGCAGCAAGCGCCCCCCCAATCCCCAGGCCCAGCTGCTGGAACAGTGGCGCGCGGTCTATGCCCAGGTGCGCCAACAGGTCGCAGGCCCCCTGGCCATCGGCGGCAAGTCCATGGGCGGGCGCATGGCCAGCCTGCTGGCCGATGAACTGGGCGCCGGAGCCCTGGTCTGTTTGGGCTATCCCTTTTATGCCGTGGGCAAGCCGGAAAAGCCACGGGTGGCCCACCTGGCTGAACTGCGCACGCCCACCTTGATTGTCCAGGGCGAACGCGACGCCCTGGGCAAGCGTGAGGCGGTGCAGGGCTATGACTTGTCAGCGGCGATTCAGCTGCACTGGCTGCAGGCCGCCGACCATGATCTGAAACCGCTGAAAAGCAGCGGCCTGACCCAGGCCCAGCATCTGCACACGGCGGCCGGGGCGGTGGCGAGGTTCCTGCGCGCCTGCTCAGCTGTCGCGGCCGCGCCGCAGCCAGGCCCAGACAAGGAACAGGGCAAACAACCCGATCAGTAGCCATTTCGTCAGCGCTGCGGTGCCGGCCAGGGCGTAGAGCAGGGGGCTGGCGGCAGCTTGCCCGAGCAGATAGAGCTGCAGCAGGTTTTCAAGGGCATCGGCTGTGGCTGCAAGGGGCATCAGCCAGGCCGCCCGATTTCGCCAGAGTTGCCCCCAGTACCGGGCAACACGGCTGCGGGTCATCAGTCCGTATCCCCAGAGGCCGTAGCAGAGCAATAGAACAAAATCGGCCCAGAAGTGCAGTTTGAAGCGCTGCAGCGCCTCACCCTGCCACTGCGCGATAACAGCCTGGAAGGCGCGCTGATCAAAGCTGAACTGCAGGGCCAGCAGGTTGGGTTCAAGGGGCAGCAGGTAAAGGCCAATGGCGCCAAAGAGACCAAGACTGGTCAGGGCCAATAAACCATTCAATGAAGGGGAGTAGAGTTGCAAGTGAACAGCCTCGGCGCAATGGATATCAGCCAGTATGCATAAGCCCTGCACTGGCTGCTAAGCCCAGGACCTCAGAAATTCAGGGCCTCATCAAGTTCCCGGCCGCTCAGGTAGCGGGCGAAGATGCGTCTGAGTGTGCCGTCCTTGCGCATTTCCTCGATGATGGCGGCCATGGTCCGGTATTCCTGTTCGGAGAAGTGGCTTCTGCTGAGCACCAGATGGTGCAGGATGGCTGGGCTGTCCGGTGCCCAGTCCTGGATATGGATGGGCGAGTCGAGTGCCAGCTCTGCCAGTTCCTTGTTGTAGAACACCGGCAGCGAGACGATCATGTCGACCCGGCGGGCCTTGAGCAGCAGGAACAGGTTGCGTACGGTCGGCATTTCCTGAACGCCGCCATAGGTTGCGATGTGCTCGATAAGCCGGTCATAGGCAGCACCATGCTTGAAGCCACGGACCACGGCAATTCTGGCGTTTCTGCTCTGCAGGACCTGCTCAATGTGCTGGTAGGCCGGGTTGATGACCAGCGCCATGTTCTTTTGCGCGATATAGGGGATGAAGTAGGCGAACGTGTCGCGCTCGGCATTCTGGATGCCGGACACGGTCATGGCCAGGGTCCCTTCCTTGAGCTCTTTCCAGATCCGTGCGCGTGGCCGCTCGATATAGTCGATGCTATAGCCGCCGCGATTCTTCACTTCATCGACCACATCCTTGTCGATTCCCTGACCGTTGGAGTAGAGGTAGCCGGCTTCGTAGAAGGCCAGGCTCAGTGTGCGCTCGCCAATCCCGAGCTGGGCGGCGAGGCAGTCCTGCGCAGCCAGCAGGTTCAGGCAAAGCAATGAGCGGTAAAGGTGATGCAGCATGGTGGACCTGCCTCCTTGGCGTGAGTCCCTGACTTTGACTAAGCGTAGATCAGCCCGCTAACTTCGCCTTCGCAGCCGTTTGCGCCCAGGAGATCCGCACAGCCGGGGCTTGCTGTACCATGCGCCACCTTCACTCCATGGCCCAGCCGTCAGGTAAACATGTCCGCCAATGCCCTCTATACCGACCTGTCCGGCTATTACGACCTGATGTGCGCCGATATCGACTATCCGGCGCAAAGCCATATGGTGCATCGATTGCATCAGCTGTTCGGCAATCGGGGCTTGCATCACCTGGATCTGGCCTGTGGCAGCGGGCCCCATGTGCGCCACTTTATCGATGCAGGCTTTGCCAGCAGTGGCCTGGACCTGAATCAGCCGATGCTGGACATGGCACGCCAGCGCTGCCCCGAGGCACAGTTCTCCCTGCAGGATATGCGCAGCTTCGAGGTGGCGGAGGCGCAGGATCTGATTACCTGCTTTCTCTATTCGCTGCACTACAGTGGCGACCTTGACGGGCTGAGTGCATGCCTGCAACGGGTGCATGCCGCGCTTAACCCGGCGGGCCTGTTCTGCTTTAACGCCGTGGATAAAACCACAATCGACAACCGCTCATTGGCCCGGCACACGGCTGTGCGGGATGACAGTGAGTTCGTATTTAGCTCCGGCTGGTATTACGAGGGCAGGGGTGATCGGCAGTGGCTCAGGCTGGCTATCGAGAAAACCACCCAGGGTGCAACCCAGACTTGGGCAGACGAGCACCCCATGGTGGCGGTAGATTTTGCCGAACTGCAGCAGCTGCTTGAGCCCGGTTTCGAGGTGCATATGCTGGCTCATGATTACCAGAAGATCGAGCCCTGGGATGGGTTGGCCGGCAATGCGCTGTTTGTCTGCGTAAAGAAATGATGCCCCCGGATGTACCGGGGTTTGAAACAAGGGTTAGCGGTTAAAGCGCTCCACCAGGGAATACTGGCCCTGGGCGGTACGGGTCAGCTCCTCGCTCAGGTGGGCCGTATTGAGGGCTTCGCCAGCGGTCTGGTCGGCCAGTTGGGCGATGGTGGTGATGCTGCGGTTGACCTCGTCGGCCACGGCGCTCTGCTCTTCGGCGGCGGCAGCGATCTGGTTGGCCATGTCGGTGATGTTGGCCACCGCTTCGCTGATGCCGACCAGGGCATCATCGGCCTTCTGCACCCGCTCCACCCCTTCATCGGCCTGCTTGCGGCCCACTTCCATGGCGGCGACGGCTTCTTCGGCGGTGCGTTGCAGCTTGGCGATCAGCTGGTGGATCTGCCCGGTGGATTCAGCGGTGCGCTGGGCCAGGGAGCGAACCTCGTCGGCCACCACGGCAAAGCCGCGGCCCATCTCGCCGGCACGGGCCGCCTCGATGGCGGCGTTGAGGGCCAGCAGGTTGGTCTGGTCGGCGATGCCCTTGATCACATCGACCACACCGCCAATCTCGTTGCTGTCGTGGGCCAGGCGGGTCACGGTCTCCCCTGTGTCACCCACCGACTGGGACAGGCGCTGGATGGCTTCGCGGGTTTGCGCGGCGATATCGCGGCCGGCGTGGGTCAGGCGGTTGGCATCCTGGGTGGCGATGGCGGTGCGCGCCACGTTGCTGGCCACTTCCAGGGTGGTGGCAGCCATTTCGTTGATGGCGGTGGCCACCTGTTCGGTTTCCAGGCGCTGGCGCTCCAGCCCTGTTGAGCTCTTGTGGGCCAGGGCGTCGGCCTGCCTGGCCTGGCTGGTGAGGTGCTCGGCGGTGTCCTGTAGGCGGGTCAGGCAGGTTTTCAGGCGCGCATCCTGGCTGAGCATGGCCATTTCCAGGCGGCCCTGGTCACCGCGGCTGTCGGTGTACATCTGCGCGATCAGCGGGTCGGAGGTGGTCTGTTCGGCCAGTTGCAGCAGGCGCTTGAGGCCACGGTTCTGCCAGGCCAGACCAATCAGGCCCAGGGGCACGGAGAGCAGGGCGGCCAGTAGGAAGCCCCAGCCATGGCCCAGCCACATGCCGATCAGAAAACCGATCTGGCTGATCAGGATAAAGGGCAGCCAGGCCTGCAGTACCGGCAGCCAGGCGTCACGCTTGGGAATGGCCGACTTGCCGCTGTTGATGCGCCCATAGAGCACCTCGGCGCGGCGCACCTGCTCGGCAGTGGGTTTGACCCGCACCGACTCATAGCCCACCACCTGGTTGCCTTCCAGCATGGGCGTGACATAGGCGTTGACCCAGTAGTGGTCGCCGTTCTTGCTGCGGTTCTTAACGATGCCCATCCATGGCTTGCCCTGTTTCAGGGTGTTCCACATATGGGCAAAGACGGCCGGCGGTACATCAGGGTGGCGCACGATATTGTGCGGCGCGCGCATCAGCTCATCACGGGTAAAGCCGCTGATCTCGACAAAGGCGTCGTTGCAGTAGGTGATCTGCCCCTTGAGGTCGGTGGTGGAGATCAGCC
>JBFHPI010000252.1:0-5335 GCA_041592855.1 Pseudomonas sp. | reverse complement strand
TCTTGAAAAACCGGCCTGATGGCCGGTTTTTTATTGCCCGCAATAAATCCATTTGCAGCGAAGCTCAGCACAAGCGCCAAGACAGAAAAAAGCCCGAATCACTTCGGGCTTTTGCTTAGGGCTTTTCAGGCCAGGGCAGAATCGGAATGGCGGTGACCGCATTCTGCGGACTGCCCTCGATCACCCGGTCGCTGTAGACCAGATAGACCAGGGTGTTGCGCTTACGGTCGAAGAAACGCACCACCTGCATGGTCTTGAACACCAGCGAGGTGCGCTCGCGGAAGACCTCCTCACCCTCCTTGAGCTCGCCGACGAAACGGATCGGACCGACCTGACGGCAGGCAATCGAGGCTTCAGCGCGATCCTCGGCCAACCCCAGACCGCCCTTGACCCCACCGGTCTTGGCCCGTGACAGGTAGCAGGTCACCCCCGCCACCTTGGGGTCATCGAAGGCCTCGACCAGAATCTTGTCGTTCGGCCCCATCAGCTTGAAAACCGTCGACACCTCACCAATCTGCTCGGCCGCCGCCAACCCAGGCAGTAGCACCAGCACACCCAGCAAACGCTTTACGATTTGCATCCGCCTTCCCTCAAACCAGAATCATATTGTCGCGATGCACCAGCTCGGGCTCATCCACATAGCCCAGCAACTTTTCGATGGCATCCGACGGCTGACCGATGATCTTCTGCGCCTCCAGGGCGCTGTAGTTGGCCAGGCCACGGGCAATCTCGCGACCATCAGGCGCCACGCAAACCACCATCTCGCCGCGCCGGAAGCTACCCTGCACCACCCTGACCCCCACCGGCAGCAAGCTTTTGGTGCCGGTCGCCAGCGCCTTGACCGCCCCCTCATCCAGCACCAGGGTGCCACGGGTCTGCAAATGCCCGGCCAGCCACTGCTTGCGCGCGGCCAGCATGCCACGCTCGGGCGCCAGCAGGGTACCCAGACGTTCACCCGCCTTGAGCCGCGCCAGCACCTGCTCGATGGCGCCGCCGACAATCACCGTATGCGCTCCGGAGCGGGCCGCCAGACGCGCCGCCCGCAGCTTGGTCTGCATGCCGCCACGCCCCAGGGCCCCACCGACGCCACCCGCTACCGCATCCAGGGCCGGGTCGTCCGCCCGCCCCTCATAAATCAGCTCTGCATTGGGGTTATGCCGCGGATCGGCGTTATACATGCCGTCGCGGTCGGTGAGGATCACCAGCAAGTCTGCCTCGACCAGGTTGGCCACCAGGGCGGCCAGGGTGTCGTTGTCGCCGAAGCGGATCTCGTCGGTGACCACGGTGTCGTTCTCATTGATCACCGGCACCACATCCAGGTCCACCAGGGTGCGCAGGGTGCTGCGTGCATTCAGGTAGCGCTTGCGATCGGACAGGTCATCATGGGTCAGCAGGATCTGCGCGGTGTGCCGGCCATGCTCGGCAAAACTCGATTCCCAGGCCTGAACCAGCACCATCTGACCGATGGCTGCCGCCGCCTGCAGCTCGTGCATGGCACTGGGGCGCGCCGCCCAACCCAGCTTGCTCATGCCCGCCGCCACCGCCCCGGAGGACACCAGCACCAGCTCCACGCCCTGCTCGCGCAGCGCCACCATCTGCTTGACCCACACCGCCATGGCGGCACGATCCAGACCACGACCATCCGCTGTCAGCAGCGCACTGCCAATCTTCACCACCCAGCGCTGCGCGCCAGTCACCTTGTCACGCATGATCATCCAACCCCAGAGCGAACCATCAGCACAAAAACGCCGCTATCAAGCGGCGTTGGGAAAATCGTCAATCCCGGACGTAAATGATTTCCGGGCCATCATCGGCGTCTTCTTCATCCCAGAAACCGTCATCTTCATCCACATCACCCACGGCACGAACACCGGAGCGACGCAGCGCACGCTTGTCGTCCAGCGCCTGCAGCTGCGCCCGCGCCTCGTCTTCGATGCGCTGATCCAGCTCGGCCAGCTCGGCGGCGAACTCGGGATTCTCGGCGATGCGCTCGGCGCGCGCCTCCAGATAATCCATGATGTCATAGCACAGCTTCTCGGTGCCCTGGCGCGCCAGAGCCGAGACCACGTACACCGGCCCCTGCCACTGCAGGCGGCCGACAATCTCGGCGACGCGCGCCTCCTGCTCTTCATCGAGAATCTGATCGGCCTTGTTCAGCACCAGCCAGCGCTCACGCTCAGCCAGGGCCGGACTGAACTTGGTCAGTTCCTCGACGATGGTCGCAGCCGCTTCGGCCGGATCGGTCAGATCCAGTGGCGCCATATCCACCAGGTGCAGCAGCAGACGGGTACGCGACAGGTGCTTGAGGAAGCGAATCCCCAGCCCGGCCCCCTCGGAAGCCCCCTCGATCAAACCGGGAATATCGGCAATGACAAAGCTCTTGTAGCGATCGACGCTGACCACACCCAGATTTGGCACCAGGGTGGTGAAGGGATAATCCGCCACCTTCGGCTTGGCCGCCGATACCGAACGGATAAAGGTGCTCTTGCCAGCATTGGGTAGACCGAGCAGACCGACATCGGCCAACACCTTCAACTCCAGCTTAAGGTCGCGGGCCTCGCCCGGCTTGCCCGGCGTGGTCTGGCGCGGCGCCCGGTTGGTACTGGACTTGAAGCGGGTGTTACCCAGCCCATGCCAGCCGCCCTGGGCCACCAGCAGACGCTGGCCCGCCTTGGTCAGGTCGCCGATTACCTCCTGGGTCGAGGCATCGATCACCGTGGTACCGATCGGCACCGGCAGGATCAGGTCTTCACCCTTGGCGCCGGTACAGTCGGTACTGCCGCCCTTCTCACCGTTCTGCGCCTGAAATTTACGGGTATAGCGGTAATCCACCAGGGTATTGAGATTTTCCTGGGCCTCGATATACACCGAACCACCGTCACCGCCATCCCCCCCGTTGGGGCCACCTTTTTCGATAAACTTTTCGCGACGAAAAGCCATCATGCCGTTACCGCCGTCGCCGGCCTTTACATAGATCGATACTTCATCGACGAATTTCATCTTTAAGCCTCCCGCGCTTACGCGGGTCATCTGAACCGAGAAACACTAGGTTCTTGCAAAATTGACCTGCATTCAAATCGAACGTCAGCATCCAGGGCAGTTTGGCAAGAACCCCAAGAAACAAAAAAGCCCCGTCGCAAGGACAGGGCTTTCCCAGCAGTCGCGCAATTAAGCCGCTACGACGCTCACGTAACGACGACCGAAGGCGCCCTTCACTTCAAACTTGACCACGCCTTCGACCTTGGCGAAGAGGGTGTGATCCTTACCCATGCCTACACCGTAACCGGCGTGGAACTGGGTGCCGCGCTGACGCACGATGATGTTGCCTGCTTTGATAGCCTGGCCGCCATACATCTTCACGCCAAGTCGTTTGGCTTCTGAGTCGCGACCGTTGCGGGTACTACCGCCAGCTTTTTTGTGTGCCATGAGTTCAATACTCCTATAAAGGGATCAGGCCGAAACGAATCAGGCCTGGATACCGGTGATTTTGATCTCGGTGTACCACTGACGGTGGCCCTGACGCTTCATGTGGTGCTTACGACGACGGAACTTGATGATGGTGACCTTGTCGTGACGGCCTTGGGCAACCACTTCAGCCACAACCTTGGCACCGTCAACAACCGGCGCGCCGATTTTTACGTCGTCGCCATTGCCGACCAGCAGAACACGGTCAAAAGTCACGGCTTCGCCAGTGGCCAGCTCGAGTTTTTCGACCTTGAGGAATTCGCCTTCGGTGACTTTGTATTGCTTGCCACCAGTAACAATTACTGCGTACATGGTAAATCTCCGTTAATCCTGCTCACCCAGCGCTTTATAGGAATAAGTGTCGGCTGGCATGGCTGCCCGGGGCCGGAATGACACCCGTGCAATTGCGTAAGGCAGGGAAATACCCAGGGGGAAGTTCAGGGTGCGCGATTGTACGCAAGCCGCCCGCTCAGCGCAAGCGCCCCAACCACTTGCCTTGACTGCCCCTACCCTGCCCCCTAACATGCCGCGCACTCCATGATTCAAGGTACCAGCGATGCAACCCCAGGCCTTTTACCGCGTGGTGGCGGATGACTTTACCGCCGTTGACGGCATCATCCGCAAGCAGGTGGTATCGCGCGTACCGCTGGTCGAGAAGATCGGCGACTATATTATCTCGGCGGGCGGCAAGCGCCTGCGTCCGCTGCTGGTTTTGCTCAGCGGCAAGGCTCTGGGCCTGGAAGGCGAGCAACTGCGCCTGCTGGCCGCCACCATCGAGTTTCTGCATACCGCCACCCTGTTGCACGACGATGTGGTCGACATGTCCGACATGCGCCGTGGCCGCAGCACCGCCAATGCCCAATGGGGAAACGCCCCCAGCGTGCTGGTAGGCGACTTCCTCTATTCGCGCTCCTTCGAGATGATGGTCGAGCTGGGCTCCATGCCGGTGATGAAGATCCTTTCCCATGCCACTCGCGTAATCGCCGAAGGCGAAGTGCTACAGCTGTCCAAGGTGCGCGATGCCAGCACCACGGAAGACACCTATATGGAGGTCATCCGCGGCAAGACCGCCATGCTGTTCGAGGCATCGACCCACAGCGCTGCCGCTCTGGCCGGCGCGACAGAAACACAGCGCGAAGCCCTGCGCACCTTTGGCGACCACCTGGGCGTGGCCTTCCAGCTGGTTGACGACCTGCTCGACTACAAGGGCGACGCCGCCAGCCTGGGCAAGAACGTCGGCGACGACCTGGCCGAAGGCAAGCCAACCCTGCCACTGATCTTCACCATGCGCGAAGGCACGCCGGAACAGGCCGCCCTGGTGCGCCAGGCGATCCAGAAGGGCGGCATCGAGGATCTGCAAAGCATCCGCAACGCCGTGGAAGCTGCCGGTGCCCTGGACTACACCTCACAGAAGGCCCGCGACTACGCCAAACACGCCATCGCCTGTCTGGAAGCGCTCCCACCCAGCCAATACCGCGACGCCCTGGTTGAGCTGACCCACTTCGCCGTGGTCCGCACCCACTGACCCCCTCGCACGGCACGACATAGCCGGTCACAGCTGGCCGGCCTGATTACTGGCAATTTGTCACTACGGCTTGATGGAAAGCGCTATTCTCAAGCCTGACCAGATCCGTGATCACAAAAATGAGTGATAAAGCCGTTCCTCATCAACCGCACGCTTTCAGCCTTTGGCGTGAGGCTCAGGACACTCGCCTGCGTACACGCCTGGGCGGCGTGTTCTACTTGCTGGCCTGGCTACTGATCTGGGGGTTTGCCCAGTCCCCGCGCGAGCAAATGCTGCTGGGCCTGAGCGGCACCCTGCTGTTTTCCGGCCTATGGGGGCTGCGCCTGGCCCACCGCCTGCCCGACG
>JBFHPI010000251.1:0-5340 GCA_041592855.1 Pseudomonas sp. | reverse complement strand
GCTGTTGGACGAACAGGGCAAGGAAATCGAGGGCCCAGGTTCTGGCGTACTGGCGATCAAGGACAGCTGGCCCAGCCAGATCCGCAGCGTCTACGGCGATCATCAGCGCATGATCGACACCTACCTCAAGCCCTACCCCGGTTACTACTTCAGCGGCGACGGCGCGCGCCGCGACGAAGACGGCTACTACTGGATCACCGGGCGGGTGGATGATGTGATCAACGTCTCCGGGCACCGCATCGGCACCGCCGAGGTGGAAAGTGCCCTGGTGCTGCACGACGCCGTGGCCGAAGCGGCGGTGGTCGGCTACCCCCATGACGTCAAGGGCCAAGGCATCTATGCCTTTGTCACCCTGATGAACGGTAGCGAACCCAGCGAGGCCCTGAGCAAAGAGCTGCTGGCTCTGGTTGGCAAGGAAATCGGCAGCTTCGCCAAACCGGAGCTGATCCAGTGGGCGCCGGGCCTGCCCAAGACCCGCTCGGGCAAGATCATGCGGCGCATCCTGCGCAAGATCGCCTGCAACGAACTGGACAATATGGGCGACACCTCGACCCTGGCTGATCCCAGTGTGGTGGACGGGCTGATCGAGCAGCGCCTTAATCGCTAGCTGTGAATCCCGGGGGAAGCGCTGCACCGATGCGCATCGCAGCGGGCGCTGCCGGGGTGGATAGACAGAACGTCATCCACCCCACGCGCTGACCGGGCGGTCCGCAGGCTGGCCGCCGACAAAGCCCCTGTGCCACCATAGCGCCCTTTCGCGGCCTGCCGCGCCACAGATGAGGATCGCTAGATGCAAGACGTCGTCATAGTCGCCGCCACCCGTACCGCCATCGGCAGCTTCCAGGGCTCTCTGGCCAATGTTCCGGCACCTGAGCTGGGCGCGGCGGTAATCCGTCGCCTGCTGGAGCAAACCGGCCTGGACGGCGCCCAGGTCGACGAAGTGATTCTCGGCCAGGTGCTGACCGCCGGCAGCGGGCAGAACCCGGCGCGCCAGGCGGCGATCCTCGCCGGCCTGCCCCATGCGGTCCCGGCCCTGACCCTGAACAAGGTCTGCGGCTCGGGGCTCAAGGCCCTGCATCTGGGCGCCCAGGCCATTCGCTGTGGCGACGCCGAGGTGATCATCGCCGGCGGCATGGAGAACATGAGCCTGGCCCCCTACGTCATGCCCGGCGCCCGCACCGGCCTGCGCATGGGCCACGCCCAACTGGTCGACAGCATGATCACCGACGGTCTGTGGGATGCCTTCAACGACTACCATATGGGCATCACCGCCGAGAACCTGGTGGCCAAGTACGGCATCAGCCGTGAAGAGCAGGACGCTTTCGCCGCCGCCTCGCAGCAGAAAGCCGTGGCCGCCATCGAAGCCGGGCGCTTCGCTGATGAAATCACCCCGATCCTGATTCCCCAGCGCAAGGGCGATCCGGTCGCCTTCGCCACCGACGAACAGCCTCGCGCCGGCACCACCGCCGAATCCCTTGGTAAGCTGAAACCCGCATTCAAGAAGGACGGCAGCGTCACCGCCGGCAACGCCTCCAGCCTCAACGATGGTGCCGCCGCCGTGCTGCTGATGAGCGCTGATAAAGCCAAGTCCCTGGGCCTGCCGGTACTGGCCCGCATCGCCAGCTACGCCAATGCCGGGGTCGACCCGGCGATCATGGGTATCGGCCCGGTCGGCGCCACCCAGCGCTGCCTGGCCAAGGCTGGCTGGCAGCTGAGTGAGCTGGACCTGATCGAAGCCAACGAAGCCTTCGCCGCGCAAGCCCTGGCCGTAGGCAAGGAACTGAACTGGGACGCCAGCAAGGTCAACGTCAACGGCGGCGCCATCGCCCTGGGCCACCCCATCGGCGGTTCTGGCTGCCGGGTGCTGGTGACCCTGCTGCACGAAATGATCAAGCGCGACGCCAAGAAGGGCCTGGCCACTCTGTGCATCGGCGGCGGTCAGGGTGTGGCCCTGGCCATTGAGCGAGACTGAGGCCAGGGTGCATCGGTATAACGCCGGCAAACGCCGGCGTTTTTCTTGCTAAACTGCCGGCCTTTCCTTTCTCCGAGATGCCGCGCATGCCTGCTCTTGACCAGGCGCTGCGCGCCGCCCTGACCGCCCGTGAAAGCCTGCTGGCCGAACTGCATGGCCAGGGCACCGACTGTTACCGCCTGTTCCACGGCAGCCAGGAAGGTGCCGGCGGCCTGACCCTCGACCGCTACGGACCACAACTGCTGGTACAAAGCTTCCACCAGAGCCTGACCCGCGAGCAGCTGCTGCCGCTGGCGGCGCAGTGCGAGCAGGCCCTGGGCATACCTCTGCAGCTGGTCTATAACGACCGCTCCCAGGGCAACTCACGGATTGATCGCAGTGATACCGTCCACCAGGCCGACGCTGCAGCCCTGAGCGACCAGATCGGCCGCGAGTGGGGGCTCAACTACCGGGTGCGCGGCCGGCATGCCGGGCAGGACCCGCTGCTGTTTCTCGATTTGCGCAATGCCCGCGGCTGGGTCAAGGCGCACAGCGCCGGCAAGTCCGTGCTCAACCTGTTCGCCTACACCTGTGGCGTCGGCCTGAGCGCCGCGGCTGGCGGAGCAGATGAGGTGGTCAATCTGGATTTCGCCGAAGGCAATCTGGCGGTGGGCCGCGAGAACGGCGCCCTCAATCCCGAACTGCCGGCCATGCAATTTATTCAGTCGGATTATTTTCCGGCGATTCGTCAGCTGGCCGGGCTGCCGATCAATGCACGCCGTGGACAGAAACTGCCGCACTATCCGCGCCTCGAACAACGCCAGTTTGATCGGGTGTTTCTCGACCCGCCGGCCTGGGCCAAGAGCGCCTTTGGCACCGTCGATTTGCTGCGTGACTACCAGAGCCTGCTGAAGCCGGCCATCCTGGCCACCGCCGAGGATGGTGTGCTGATCTGCTGCAATAACCTGGCGAAAGTGGCCATGGCCGACTGGCGCGAGCAGGTGCTGCGCTGTGCCGACAAGCTCGGCCGCCCGGTCCGTGATTGCCAGCTGCTGGCCCCGGCAGCGGACTTCCCCTCCAGCGATGGCCAACCGCCGCTCAAGACCCTGATCCTGCACTTCTAGAGCCCTCACGCGAAAAAGCCAGCCTCTGCGGAACTGCACCGACGTGCCATACTCCAAGGCACCTTTGGTCGGCACAGATACACTCTCCATGCGTAAAGGACTAACCCGCACCGTCAGCGCCCTGCTTATCACCTTCACCTTCTACAGCCTGCTGGGCTTTCTGATCCTGCCGGGTATTGCCCTGCGCATCACCAACCAGCAACTGGCCCAGTACGCCACTGTGCCCGCCAGCCTGCAACGCCTGCAACTCAACCCCTTCAGCCTGGAACTCAGCGCCTGGGGCCTGAGCATCGGAGAGCAGGGCCAGGAACAACTGGGCTTTCAGCGCCTGTACGCCAACCTGCAACTGGACAGCCTATGGGGCGGGGCGCTGCACCTGGCCGTCATCGAACTGAACAAACCCAATGGCCATCTGCTGTTCGACAAGGAAGGTCGCCTCAACCTCACGCAACTGTTTAAGCTGCCCGCCAACGCCGAAGCAGGTCGTGACACAACGGCCGGCGAGCCGTTTGCACTGCGTATCGGGCGGATCGAATTAAGCCAGGGCAACCTGCGCTTTCAAGACCTGCGCCCCAGCGATGCTATCGAGTTTCTCTACGACGACCTCAATCTCGAGCTGTTCAACCTCAGCACCCTGCCAGAAGACAATGCCGAGCTGACGCTTGCGGCCACAGGTCCTGGAGGCGGACGGATCGACTGGAGCGGCACGCTCAGCCTGGTCCCTCTGAACTCCAGCGGCACCTTGAAGGTCAGCGACGGCCAGCTCAAGGCCATCTGGCCCTATGTACGCGACGCAGTGCCCCTGGCCTTGCAGGAGGGTGCCTTCACGTTCAGCAGCGACTACCAGCTCAGCCTGACCGAGAGCCCCCAGGTACAACTGGACAACCTGCAACTGCAGCTTGCGCCGTTCGCCATCAACGACAGCACCGGGCAACCGCTGGTCAAACTGGCCAGCCTGGAGGTCAGCGAAAGCAGCCTTGATCTACTCAAGCAGCAAGTCGTGATCGGCAAGGTGCGCAGCCAGCAGCTGCAAGCCTGGGCCAGCCGCGAGGCCGATGGCCAGCTGAACTGGCAGAAGCTGCTGGCCAGCGCCCCCGCCAGCCCAGCCACAAACGCCCCCGATACGCCCGCCACAGCGCCAGACGACGCCACGTCGACAGCGGGGCAAGCCCCTGCCCCAGCGACAGCCGCCGGCAAACCCTGGCAGGTACTGCTGCGTGATGTGCAACTGCGCGACTACCGTCTGCACCTGGCCGACCAGCTCCCCGAGCAGGACGTGGCCCTGGAAATGGGCCCGCTAAACCTCGACCTGCAGGACTTCGACAGCCTCGGCACCCGCCCCTTCCGCCTCAAGCTGGATACCGGCCTGGGCAAAAGCGGCCAGGTGCAGGCCGCAGGTCAGCTGCAGCTTAGTCCCCTCAGCGCCAGCCTCGGGATCAAGAGCCAGCAGATCGACCTGCGCCTGGTCCAGGCCTACCTCAGCCCCTTCGTGCGCATCGAGCTGCGCAGCGGCCTGCTCGGCAGCGACCTGGCAGTCGAGCTGAGCAGTACCGAGCCCCTGACCCTTTCAGTCGCCGGCAGCGCCCAGGTCAGTCAACTACACAGCCTGGACACCCTCAAGGAGCGCGATCTGCTGCGCTGGCAACAACTGGATCTGCAAGGCCTCAACTACCGCCATGGTGAACGCCTGCAGATCGACAAGGTGCTGCTGAGCCAACCCTATGCACGCTTTATCATCAACGAAGACCTGAGTACCAACCTTAGCGAGCTGCTGATCCCTCAAACGCCCAGCCCGACCAGTGCAGCTCCGGCGGGCCAGCCGCTGGCCATTTATATCGGTGAAATCGGTTTCCAGGACGGCTCGGCCAACTTCGCCGACTTCAGCCTGACGCCCAACTTCGCCACCGCCATCCAGCAGATGAATGGACGCATCGGCACCCTCGACAGCCAGGCACAAAAACCCGCTCGAGTGGATGTTGCCGGCAAGGTGGACCGCTATGCCCCGGTCAGCATCAAGGGCCAGCTCAACCCCTTTGACCCCCTGGGCAGCCTGGATATCCACACCCAGTTCAAGCAGGTCGAGCTGACCACCCTGACTCCCTACTCCGGCAAGTTCGCCGGTTTTCGCATCCGCAAGGGTCGCCTCAACCTCGACCTGCACTACCGCATCAGCAAAGGTCAACTCAACGCAGAAAACAGTGTCGTGGTGGAACAGCTTGAGCTGGGCGAGAAGGTCGACAGCCCCAATGCCGTGGATCTGCCGGT
>JBFHPI010000250.1:0-5375 GCA_041592855.1 Pseudomonas sp. | reverse complement strand
TGGCCATCAACTATATCGGCCTGTTTGATACCGTGGCGGCCATCGGCAGTTGGGAGGACTGGGGCAACCCAGCCGATGCTCATAATGACAATGTTGATTTATACCTGGCGCCAGACGCTGCGCGGCAAGTGGTGCATTTGGTCGCCCGTGATGAACACCGGCGTAACTTCGCCCTTAACCGGGTGGCCGCACCCCATCGGGAAATCACTTTACCCGGCGCCCACTCCGATCTTGGTGGCGGCTACCAGTCTGAGGCCATGGAAAGGCTCTACCCCATACGCCCACGCAGCAACTGGGTTAGCCGCGATACCCGCGCAGAAAGCACCCCGGCGTATCGCAACGCCGTTCACGATACCCGCTACGTCCGCGAGCTTGACCTGCTTGACCCGCAAGACCCGGCCGCCAAACTGACCACCCATCTCTGGGAGCACTTTCAGCCCTTTAGCGGCGGACGTGATGACCAGATGAAGCATGTGCTGGCTGCTTCCTTGATCGAGCGCCGGGTCTATGGCCATCTCTCGCGGGTGTATCTGCGGGTTATGCATAGGTTGGCTACAGATGGCGGTGTTCCACTTGAAGTGATCGATGAATTTGACGATGCGGTAGCGCTACCTGATGAACTGAAGGTCATCAGCGAAAAGTTGCTGGCCTGGGCTATCAGCGGCACTGGCGCGCTGGACAAGGAGGAAGAGCGTTTGCTGCGCCAACGTTATATCCACCTTTCCGCCAACTGGAACGCCAGTGCGGGCAGCGGTGGCAGTGTACTGGATGTGGTCTTTATCAATGCCCCGGCCGAACGCGAGCGCGCCCGTTATGCGGACAGGCCCAAAGGAAACCGTCAATGAAAGCACTATTCCTCTGCCTGGCCTTTGCCCTGCTGGGCGGCTGCGCCCATGCCGATAAAGGCCCCGGCAGCCTGCCCTACAAGTACTGGCGGCTGGGCTTTCTGGCCCCGGACCATATGGAAGTCTGGGTGGAAACCGCCGACGTGGAAGATATCCGTGGGCAAACGTTCTTCCGTGTCGGCAGCGGGACGGTTTCGGTGCATCTGCCCAAGGATGGCAGCGGTGATGCCAGAGGCTGGAGGGAAACCTGGGGGAAGGGCCGCTATGTTAATGGTGCCGACTTGCCCAAACGCCTCTATGTGCGTTGGCAGTCGTTAGCCGAGCCGCAGACCTACCGGATTATCGTGGAGATTCCCGAGCGCGCCCGAAAGCTGATGAGCGAACGCCTTGATACCCCCTGTTCAACCAGCGCCTATCGCCATGCCCTGGCCATTGGCCTGGCCCCCGGCGGTGTGGTCAAGGGCTGGGTCACCAGTTCCTGCGGCAAGCTGATCGAAGTCTTCCACGCCCAGGCGGAGATTGAGCCCAAGGGGCCATACGGAGGCACTTCTGGCGGGCGTCACCGTCCTCTCTCAGACACATCCAAAGCCTATATCGAACAGCACGGTATTCCCTACGGCTCATGGTAGTCATGAAGTCGGCGCACAGAGGGCGACTGTTCTGTCTGGCTGCCGCTTAAGTCCATACGGCGCCCACCACCGTATCCGCCGAATAATGCGTCGCCACCTGGGCCTGCAGCAGTTCGGCGGTGGCCAGGGCGTCGCTCAGGGCATGGTGGGCCTGGTACAGCGGCAGGTTGTAGCGTTGGCGGCTGTCGGCCAGGCGGATGGAGGTGGGCTGGCGGCCCAGCAGCTTGCCCAGCCAGCCTGGCTGGCGGTTGGGGTGCAGGCGCGCCTCCAGTTCCATGGTGTCGATCACCGGGAAGCTCAGGCCCTCGCCCAGGTGCTGGCGCAGGGCCTGGTCGAGAAAGCCGCGTTCGATATTGCGGTAGTGCACCACCACAAGCCGGCCGGCCATGGCCGTCAGCAGCTCGTCGAGGATTTGCCCAAGCCTGGGTGCGTGGCGGATATCGCTGTGGGTGATGTGATGGTAGGTGACCGACTCACTGCTCAGCTCGCCGCTGGGTTTGACCACCCAGTAGTGCGCCTCGGCGCAGCGGATACGGCGCAGGTCGAAGGGCACCAGGCCGAGGCTGACGATGGCGTGCTGCTGCGGGTCGAGGCCGGTGGTTTCCACGTCCAGGGCCAGCAGCGGCAACTCGTTCAGGGGGGTGTCGGCGGCCGTGGTGCCGGCGCGGTAATAGGCCTGCAGCCGTGGGTCGCGGGCGTTTTCCGCCAGCCTGGCGAAGTGTGCCGCCCAGTCGAGGGCCGGGGTTACGCTCATCCGGGCTGCCCCGGGTAGCGAAAGCGCAGGAATTTCTGCGCGTTGCTCAGTACCCCAAAGGCTTCCTTGAGGTTGTGCCGCTCGCTGGGGGAGACCTTGTCCGGCTCGATGTAGTTGTTCGGTTCCAGCCCGTCCTCGATGGCCCGGGCCTGGTGGCGGATGCGCACCATGCTTAGAAACTCCAGGGCATAGCGCAGCTGGGCCAGGGCCTCGGGCTGCAGCAGCTTGGTCTTGCCGATATCGTCCAGGCGCTCCAGGGAGTTCTGCGCTTTGGAGCCGCAGGCCAGGGCGTGTACGCGGATCAGGTCGGTCAGCGGCGCGGTGCCACGGCCCTTGAGGTTGATGATATGACGGTGCTGGCCGTCGGTTTCCATGACAAAGGTGCGGAAGAAGCCCAGCGGTGGCGTGCGGTTCAGTGCATTGCGTGCCAGGGCGGCGAGGAAGGCCGGGCTGGCGCTGGCTTTTTCCGCCAGCAGCTCCTTGAGGTTGTCCACCAGTTCGATCTCGCCATAGACGCCGTCCAGATCGAAGAAGATGCAGCTGTTGAGCAGGGCCTGGGGCTTGGGCTGCTCGATCCACTGGCTGAAATACTCGCGCCAGACCTGCAGCGGCTGGCGCCACTGGCGGTTGCTGGCCATGATCCCGCCCTTGCAGTAGCTGTAGCCGCAGGCGGCCAGGCCATCGCTGACAAACTGGGCCAGGGCGGCGAAATAGGCATCGTGTTGGACGGGGTCGAAGCGATCGTCGAGCACCAGGGCGTTGTCCTGGTCGGTGACCAGAAGCTGCTCATCCCTGGCCATGGAGCCGGCCACCATAAAGCAGTAGGGCACCGGCGCCGGGCCCAGTTGCTGTTCGGCCAGCTCCAGCAGGCGCTGGATAAAGGCGCGGCCGATGCCGGCCATGGCGCTGCCGATCATATGCGCGGTGGCCTGGTCGTTGACCATGCGCACATAGGTGCCACGCAGGTCCGGCAGCAGGCTCTGCAGACCGGCCACGTCACTCTGGTTGAAGATGGAGTTGACCAGCGACAGGCTGCTCTGCGACTCGTAGCGGATGATATCGGACAGGTTGATCAGGCCGATCGGGCGGAGCCGCTGCACCACCGGCAGGTGATGGATATTGTGCCGCAGCATGCACAGCATGGCCTCGAACACGCTGTCGTCGGCCTGGATGGTGACGGGGTTGGGCGACATCACCTGGCTGACCGGGGTGCTGCCGGGCAGGCCCTCGGCCAGCACCCGGATACGCAGGTCACGGTCGGTGAGGATGCCGACCATCGCGGCGGCCTGCCCGGCGGGCGGGTTGTCGATGATCACCAGGGACGACACGCCCTGCTCGGTCATCAGCTGCGCGGCCTGCTGCACCGGAGTGTCCTGATCGGCGCAGACCGGCGCGCGGCCGAGCAGCTTGCGCACCTTGAGCTGGATCAGGCTGCTGGCCTTGCCCTGGCTTTCCACCGCCGACTTGAGCCGCGACTGACCCTCGGCCTCGACGAACTCGGCGAAACTGTCGAACTGCTCGCAGAGCTGGCCAAACAGGGCGCCGGGGATAAAGTAGATCAGGCTGTCCTCGATGGCCCGGGCCGGAAAACGCACCTTGTTGCTGCGCAGCAGGCCGGCCTGACCGAAGATGTCGCCTTCGCTCAGGCGGTTGTACAGCTCGCCGCTGCGCCGGTAGATCTCCACCGCACCGCTGCGCACATAGTGCAGCTCATGGATGGGCGCGCCGTACAGGAGGATGTCCGTACCGGCCTTGAAGTAGGCCACCTCGACCTGGCGGGCGACGGCATCCAGGTTTTCTTCGGGCAGGTTGTCGAAGGGCGGGAAACGGTTGAGGTGGTCGCGGATCTCCAGTAACTCGATCTGCATCGGCGCTCTCGTCAGTGCGGGTTCAGGGCAGACCATAGCGTGAATGGCGCGATGTTGCTCGCGGCCTGCTAGGGTTTTAGGCAATTTTCAGGACAAGGAAGGGCGATGCAGGGGCTGGGATTCTGGTTGCTGGCTGTGCTGGTGCTGTTGGCCGGCGGGCTGATCATTTACTACAACCGGTTGGTTGCCGACCGTGCCCGAGTGGCCGAGGCCGCCAGCGGCATCGACGTGCAGCTCAAGCGCCGCGCCAGTCTGATTCCGGCGCTGGTGCAGTGTGTGCGCCACTATATGAGCCACGAGCAGGCCACCCTGCAGGCGCTGGTGGAGGAGCGGACGCGGGCCGTGCAGCTGGCTGATGCTCCTCTGGATCAGCGGGCGCCGGTGGAGGCCCATCTGGGTAGCCAGTTGCGCCAGCTGTTCGCCCTGGTCGAGCAGTACCCGACGCTCAAGGCCGATGGCCAGTTTCTCGACCTGCAGCGCAATATCAGCGAGGTCGAGCAGCATATCCAGATGGCCCGGCGTTACTACAACGGCGCGGTGCGCGAACTCAATGTGCGCGTGCAGTCGGTGCCGAGCAACCTGGTGGCGCGCCTGTTCGGCTTCGCCCTGGCCGAGTATTTCACCCTGGACGACAGCGCCGAGGGGCGCCCGCCGCAAATGGAGTGGAAAGGATGAACGGATGGCGATACGGATTACTGCTGGCGCTGTGCCTGCTGCTGTTACCGGCTCAGGCCGAGGAGCTGATCGAAGATTTCAGCGTACAGATTGAGGTGCAGAGCGACGGCAGCCTGCTGGTGACCGAGCGCATCACCGTACAGGCCCGTGGCCGGGAAATCCGCCGCGGCATCTACCGCGATCTGCCGGTGCGCTATCAGCTGGATTCCGGCCTGGAAGTGCACGCCCCCATCGAGCTGCTGGAAGTGCTGCGCGATGGCCGTCCCGAACTTTTCCATGCTGAGTCCCGGGGTGCCTATCAGCGCTATTACCTGGGCTCGGCCGACCATCTGCTCAATGAGGGGCGTTATGAGTACCAGCTGCGCTACCGCATCGCGCGTCAGCTGCTGCATCACCCAGAGTTGGACGAGCTGTACTGGAATGTCACCGGCAATGGCTGGAGTTTTCCCATCCAGGCGGCTTCGGTGCAGGTGCAATTGCCCGCCGGGGCACGGATTCAGAACTGGGCCGCCTATACCGGTGCGGCGGGTGAAAAGGGCCAGGCCTATCAGTTGCTGGAGCGGGGTGAGGATTACCTGCAACTGCGCACCACGGCGCCGCTGAC
>JBFHPI010000249.1:0-5396 GCA_041592855.1 Pseudomonas sp. | reverse complement strand
TTGAGCACGGCTGCCCAGGCGCGCATGGTGGAGCTGGAGGACAGTGAGCTGTCGGATATTACCGGGCAGGCTTTTATTAACCTGACCACCGACAGCGCCAATGGCCTGAATTTCACCCGGATCAATTTCGGTATGGATATCGCGACTCAGCTCAATATCAAGAAATTGCAGCTGGGTTTGTATCCGCGCGCCGGGGAGGCGGCCAATACGGCCGATATTGATATCAATAACTTCGCCCTGGGCACGGTCAACGATGCGACCGGCCAGGTAAACCCTTTTATGATCAAAAACCCCTTCCTTGAACTGGCCTACTCCGGCAACAAGGTAGTGGGGGTGCGGCTGGGTTTTGGCGAGGCTCAGGGTTATCTATCGGGTGATATCAATCGCATGACCGGTAATATCGCCGTGGATCTCTATGGCAAAGGCAGCTACCTGGCCACTCAGATGAGCTGTGCCTGGTATGACCTGATCTGCGCGGGTGCCAGGGGGCTGGTGGGCAGCGCTTATGCCAACAGCGATTTCAGTGCCCAGGCGCAATTGGTCAACGGTGGGGGCGATCCCGACCCGGTGCGCGCCACCATGATCGGTATGGTGGATGGGCAGAAGCTGTCGATTCCTTCCGGTTCCGGCTTCGATAACTTTCTGCTGAGTCTGTTTTCGTCCAACAACTGTTCACTGTTGAGCACCACCACCTGCTTCCCTCTGGCCAACTACGGCAGCTTCCCCATCGGCAAGCTGGACCCCAATAGTAGTCAGCAGTTTGCCAGTGCTGCCAAGGGCGTGTTCCTGTCCATGCAGAGCCAGAATGTGCAGTGGCGTGACCAGCAGGATGCCAGCAAATTCATTACTGCTCTGGTCGGCGCCTTTATGAATATCCCGCGCAATGCTGACGGCACGGCGGCGATCAATACCAGTTTCCAGGAAGCCTTCAACGGTATCCCGCGGCAGGACACCTGCTTCGGTACTGCAGACAGGGGGTGCTGAATATGGGCAAGTGGTTGGCGTTGCTGTTGCTTCTGGGGATAACCCAGGCCCATGGGGAAATGATCGCTCTGGAAGACGACGAGCTCTCCGCCGTGCAGGGCGCCGGCATCGGCTTTGTCCTCGAAGGCGTGCTGTTCGACGCCAACCAGGCCACCATCACCATCAACGATATCAACAACGCCAGCGGGCAGAACGTGCCGATCTCGGTCAAGGAGTTCTACCTGGGTGCCACCGGCAGCAACAAGGGCGCGCTGCTCAATCCGGTGACCATCGGCCGGCTCGACCATCCCTTTGTTCTCGGGCTGGCCAAGGGGGAGGACCTGCGTAGCCTGCGTGACGATGGGGTGTGGGTGCAGACCACGCCGAACAATGTCAGCGTGCTGCAGCTGAACTTTCCCGAACGCCTGGTCGGTGCCGGAGGTCATGCCTGCATTGCCGGCTTCGCTGCGGCCGGCAGCAATTGTTCGACTCGCCCGGACGGGCGGGTGGATATGGGCATTCGCTTCGATTTTCAGGTGGCCGCCGGGCGTACCGATATCCTCAATATCGATATCGCCGAACTGGTGATGGACGGCTCCTACCTGCGTCTGTGGGGGGACGATCCGCGGGCGCAGCTGGTGGGCGAGGCGCGGGTGAATATCTTCGCCAAGAGCCTGGAGCTGATGTCCTGCGCCGCCGGCACCGCCAATTGCAGCACCACTGCCGAGCAGGCGGCGCGCACCGCCTATTTTACCAATGCCTTCGCCACCATCGGCCTGGGCTATGGCAAGAGCCAGCCCCTGCTGTTCGACGTCACCAGCAATGGCCAGTTTGTCCTGGAGCTGCCTAACCCGGTGGCCGCCGGTACCACCCAGGCCCAGCGCAATGCCCTGGCCGCGGATTTCTACGCCAATGCGCCGCGCACCAACCTGGTGATCGGCAACCTCAACTTCGGCGGCACTCGTCCCGGCTACGGGCAAACCCCGACGGGCGGCTATAACTTCGGTCAGAGCGAGATCCGTGGCTTGAGCTTTAACTATCTGAAGGTGACCAGCCGTGATCTATAGAGCCCTTGCCCTATGCCTGCTCAGCCTGCCGGCCCTGGCCGAAATGCAGGCTCTGGATGACGAGGCCCTGAGCCAGCTCAACGGTCAGGGAGGGGTCTACCTGTCCGGCGAGTTCAGTATCAACAAGAACGGTGGCGTGCTCTGGAGTCTGCCGCTGAATAACAACCCGGCCAGCTGGACTGCCGGTCAGCGCAGTTGCGCCACCCCCGGCGCCACGGCGGTGGAGCATTGTGGCCTGCGCATTGCCGTGCGCAGTGAGGCCGATGGCGGCTGGTATGTGCTGGACAATATGAAGGGCATCTTCAGCTTCGAGGGACTGACCCTGCGTACCCGCACCATTAATTCCGGTTTCGCAGGCGATGGCGCCAATTTCAACCAGGATGTACTGGAGTTCGGCTTGCCCAATGAAGTGAAGTTCAAGGACGGCAGCTTCGCCTTCGGCGTGGCCAACCAGGGCGGCTGGCAGAACAGGTCCCTGAGTGTGGCCAATGGCGGCAACCCGGCCTATCAGCAGACCAATATCTTCTCGGCCAAGATCGACGGCAGCATCCGCATGCAGGGCAATGTCCTGATCTTTCCGAAGTGAGGAGCCCTGTCATGGTCCGCTATCCGCTGCTCGCCCTTGCCCTGTTCAGCCCCCTGGCTCTGGCCATGCAGGCCCTGGACGACCAGAGCCTGTCGGCGGTCAGCGGCCGCGACGGTATCAGCCTGCAGACCAGCGGCGGTGGCTGGTCGGCCAGCAGCATCGACTACGGCCAGGATGGCCAGACTCTCAGCCTTAAGGGCGTCAGCAGCCAGACCCAGGTGGCGGACGGCACTTCCACCACCCGCATCGATGTGCAGGACGGCCGCCTGCATGTGCAGCACAGTGGCGCGGCGCAGATGCTGGCCATCGACAATATCGAGCTGGCCGGCAGCAACAGGAGTTTCGGCGCCTTCCGTGCCTTCTATACCCTGGGCGGCAGCCTCAAACTCAGCGGCGGCGGGGCCAGTGGGGTGAGCGGCTTTTCCGTGGATGACAGTCAGCTGTCGCTCAGCGCCGCCACCTTCTATTACCGCGACAACGGCTTCGACCTGATTGTGCGCGGCCTGTCCTTCGACACCTACCTGAACAATGCCTATGTGGACATTGTCAGCGGCGGCACGGGCCAGGAGGTCAAGCTGGACCTGGGCACCTCGCGCTTGGTCGCTACCATTGCCGGTATCGGCCTGGACCTGGCCCATGGCGACCCGATCCCGGGTGTGCCGGTCACCCCGGGTGCGCCTGATCTGCGTGATGCCAACGCCGGGCGCAGCTTTGGTCAGCTGCACATGGACCTCAACCTGGGTGGCAGCCTGAGCATCGGCAGTGGTGGCGCCAGTGGTGAAGGGCTGCGCATCAGGCCCAATATCAGCATCAGTAACAGCCTGTTCCAGTATCGGGACGAAGGCGTGCTGCGCGCCGAGAACTTCGCCGGCAGCCTGATCAGCAACAGCGGCATCACCCTGGACCTGGCCCAGGATGGCCAGGGCAGCTATGCCCAGCTGGCCTTCAGTGACCTCAAGTTTAACGCCACCCTGGGCGGCCTGATCATGGGCAACCCGGCCAACCAGAAGCTTGGCAGCCTGGCCGTGGACCTCAACTTCCTTGACCAGGGCGCGCGGCAGAACTGGGTGAAACTGCGTCCGGGTGGTGATGGCAACTCGGGCCTCAAGGGCATCAGCGCCGATGCCAGCTGGAATATGGTCGACAGCTCCCTGGCCCTGACCGATAACGGCAACAGCATGTGGTTCAGCGGCCTGCGCACCCACGGCAGCGGTCAATTTACCCTGGATATCACCAAGAGCTGCGCTGCGGGGATCAGTGCCGGTTGTTATGCCGGAACGCAGAGTGATTTGAACCGTGGCGACTATAACGGTCACTTCGATGGTTTGCGCCTGGGCCTGAACAATGTGGTGGGCAGCTACAGTTTCGACGGCCTGCGCGTTGGCCGTGCCGATGCGCCTTTGCAGGGCGGTACCGAGTTGCTGGTGCTGATGGAGGTGTTCCCGGCCTATGACTTCACCCTCAACGGCCAGATTACCCTGCAGCCCGGTGGTATCAGCGGCGATGGGCTGCGCTATAACGCCGACTTCTATATCAGCGAGGCCAATGCGGCGGTGACCGTGGACGAGAATGGTCGCGGTCTGTGGCTGGCCGGCAGTACATACGAGATGCACTACCGCGACGGCTCCCTGGATGTCAGCAATAACGGCGTGGAACTGCGCAAGGGTACCTACTGGTCCAAGCTGGATGTGGGCGACCTGCGCTGGGGTGACCGCCACACCGGTACCAGCCTCGGCCGCCTGGTGCTCAAGCGCTTTGAGCAGGGCTCGACTCTGGCGCTGAGCTCCGGCGGTGCCGGCGCCCTCTGTGTCGGCGGCAGTGGCAGCACGGCAGCGGCCTGTGGCGCCAGCGGCGGGCGCTGGGAGGATCGTGGCGACGAGGGCTTGTCGGTCAAGTTGAAGAACGTCTTCGTCCGTGATGGCTCGGGCAATCCGGCCAATGCGGTGTCCAGCAACGAGAAGCGCAACCAGATCATTCTGGAGACCGACCGCGTCGGCGGGGTCAATGGCACGGGCAGCCAGCTGGTGGTGGACAACTTCCACACCTCCGATGCCAACCCGAGCAATCCGGCGGCCAACAGCTACGGTTTCAATGTCGACCTCAACCTGGATGTGGCGCCGACCCGGGTGTGTGACAAGTCGTCTGCCGGCTGTCCGGTGGTCACTCCCGACCCCCTGGGCTTTGCCGTCAACGCTCGGGTGCACTTCAAGGAAATGAATATCGACCGGGTGCAGCACGTGCACCCCACCGGCGGGGCGGTTACCTCCATGTACGGGGTCAAGCTGCAGAACGCCGATATCCGCGCCAACCTCAGCGCCACGCCGATCAACTGACACGCCACTGTCATGCTGCTCTCGTAGGGTGCGCTGTGCGCACCGCTGCAACGGGGGAAGCGGGTGCGCGCGGCGCACCCTACAATTGGCGCTGCCTATGCAACCGGTAATCGCCGGTTGTACAAAAAATCTCCAATTGCCCTTTCGATATGCGCCGGTTGTCGGCACAATTCGCCTCCACTTTTTTGGGGGAAGCTCCTGAGCTTCCCGTCAGCCGACCTTGCAGGGGCAGCGCCATGATCAAAACGCCTTACTACCTGATCGACAAACAGAAGCTGCTGGGCAATCTGGAGAAGATCGCCTATGTGCGGGAAAACTCCGGGGCCAAGGCGCTGCTGGCGCTCAAGTGTTTCGCCACCTGGTCGGTGTTCGATCTGATGCAGCAGTATATGGACGGCACCACCTCGTCCTCGCTGTATGAGCTCAAGCTCGGTCGGCAGAAGTTTG
>JBFHPI010000248.1:0-5396 GCA_041592855.1 Pseudomonas sp. | reverse complement strand
TGGGCTCATTACCCAGCACTTCATCGACCTTGTCTGCGGCGGCCTCAGCGCTTTGCTCGGCGGCATCGGCCATGGACTCCACGGCTTCGGCAGCGGACTCCTGGGCCGACTTCATCTTCTCTTCCGGGGTCTTTTCACAGGCGGCAAGGCCCAGGGCGGCAGCGAGCAGCAGGGTATAGGTAAAGGCTTTTTGCACGGTCGGCACTCCTTGTAGATGATCTGACTGTCCAGGCTGGCCTGGCAGATCTGCTTGGATTGGCATTCTGTACGCAAAGTTCCCTGGTTTGTGACTCTTTATCGGCTGCTGGTCACGCTCTTGATGCTTGGCCTGCGCTTGGGCGTTATGATGCGCGGCCTTTGTACGGTAGTTCTGGGACTGAATTAATGAGTGACTCCCCAATCCTTGAGCGCGCCCAGCGATTTCTCTCGGTATTGCGCCACTGCCAGGTGTTGGGCATGAGCGTACAGAGCGCCAAGCCGGACGGGCTGATTCTGCGCTTGCCCTATAGCCAGCAGATCGTGGGCAATCCGGAAACCGGGGTGATTCATGGCGGCGCCATCACCACCCTGATGGATACCACCTGCGGCATTTCCACGGTGTGCGTGCTGCCGGAATTCGAGATCTGCCCGACCCTGGACCTGCGTATCGACTATATGCACCCCGCCGAGCCCAACAAGGATGTATTTGGTTTTGCCGAATGCTACCGGGTGACGCCCCATGTGATCTTCACCCGTGGCTATGCCTACCAGGACGACCCCAGTCAGCCGATCGCCCATGTGGTGGGGGCTTTTATGCGTATGGGCAAGGCGGCGCAGAGCAGCAAGACAGTGACCGCCAGCATTCAGGGGGCTGAGCAATGAGCAAGCTGGATCTCAATCAGCTGGTGCGCCAGGCCCATGAGCAGAACGACTATGACCCACTGATCAGCCTGATTCCCTATGCCAAACTGCTCGGCATCGAATGCCTGCGTCTGGGCGACGACATGGTGTTTCGGCTGCCGGCCAATCAGGACTGCATTGGCAATCCAACCCTGCCGGCCCTGCATGGCGGGGTGATCGCCGGCTTTATGGAACATTCGGCCATGCTCCATCTGCTGATGTTTATGGGCATTCCGCATTTGCCGAAAATCATCGACTTCTCGATAGATTACCTGCGCGCTGGCCATTATCGTGACACCTTCGTGCAGTGCCAGGTCTGGCGCCAGGGGCGACGCGTGGCCAATGTGGCCATTACCGCCTGGCAAACCAACCAGACCGAGCCCATTGCCACGGCCCGGGCGCACTTCAAGGTGGATGAGCCCTGAGTGCGCACATTACACGGATAAGCCCACCCCATAGATAAGGACGGAAAATGGATGCGCTGCTGATACTGGGCGGAGTGTTGTTGATTCTCTGCGGTCTGGTCTGGCTGGTCATGCGCGCCTTTTCCACCAGTCTGCTGTGGGGTTGGGGTAGCCTGATTCCGCCCCTGACCCTGGTCTATGTCGTGCGCCATTGGCGCAGGGCGCGCTCACCGTTAGGGCTCAGTGGCCTGGGGTTTATCCCCTTGATCGTTGGCCTGACGCTACTGGCCAATCAGGACCCGCAACGCCTGCACAGCTTGCTCAGCCTGCAATGGTTACAGGGCGAACTGCCGCCGCCCGCAGAGTTGGCCATCAACCTGCAGGGCGAGCTGTACGGTCGGCCCTTCCAGCCGCAACAGGGCGAGCTGATCGACGGCGTGCTGAGTTTGCGTGAGGGTCGCGATTTCTTTGCCCAGAGCGAGTTGATCATTCGCCTGCCGCAAGCGCGACCGGGTGCGGTGCGCCTGGATGTGCTGCCGGCCGATCAAGGCCAGCTACCCGAGGTGGAGATCAGCTGGCTGCTGCCGGAGCAGGAGCTGCCCGAGGCCCGTCGCCTCAGCCGTGGTTACACCCTGCACCTGAATCTACAGCCCCTGGCGCCGAACAAGCTGGTGGGCGACTTCCATCTGGTGCTGCCGGCCCAGTTCAAGACCAGCCTCAGCGGCACCCTTGAGCTGTATACCAATGGCTTGCGCTACAAGGGCGATGCAGTGGATCGCAGTTTCGACTCTGCGGACACCCTGAACTATGTGATCCATGACTACCTGCAGCGGCGTTTTGCCACCCGGCAGGTGCAGTTGGACAAGCTGCCCGTGCTGCGCCTGCCGGCCAAGCAACTGGATCTGAGCGTACGCGCACAGATTAACGGTGAATGGCAGGAACTGCCGCTGTTGCTGAGAAAGGCTGAAAGCCGTGGCTGGGGGATTGAGGCTGATCATTTCCCACCACTGCCGCCTGCGGTACAGGCGCTGCCGGCCACCGCCGTAGCCCCTGTCCGCACTGAAGCGCCGGAGCGCAGCAGCCGGCCACTGGATCGGCGCCTGCGCTTTAGTCTGGATTCGTTGCTGCGTAGCCCAAATCGTTACCAGAATCTGACCATGCGCGTGCAGACCGAGCGCGGTAACAGTGCCGAGGGGCGCTTTCAGGGTATCGAGCCGGATGGTCGCATCCTCCTGCGTCAGCGCCTGAGCGGACAGGGTGAGATCAGTTATCGCCTGCGCCCGGA
Source organism: Pseudomonas sp. (assembly GCA_041592855.1). Classification (GTDB taxonomy): domain Bacteria; phylum Pseudomonadota; class Gammaproteobacteria; order Pseudomonadales; family Pseudomonadaceae; genus Aquipseudomonas. The sequence goes on along the minus strand of JBFHPI010000248.1, from coordinate 2,828 downwards.
GGAGATCATTCGCATCGAGTTGCTTGAGCCCTGATTGCCGCCGGTAGCAAGCCCTTGAAATCTTAGGCATTGCCCCCACCTGTTAGACATTCGCCGAAACCCGGCCTCGTCAACCATGTGGAGTGAGATGACCATGAGTGTGGAAACTCAAAAAGAAACCCTGGGCTTCCAGACCGAGGTGAAGCAGCTGCTGCACCTGATGATCCATTCGTTGTACTCGAACAAGGAAATCTTCCTGCGCGAGCTGATCTCCAACGCCTCCGACGCGGTGGACAAGCTGCGCTTCGAGGCGCTGGCCAAGCCCGAGCTGCTCGAAGGCGGCAGTGAGCTGAAGATTCGCGTCAGCTTCGACAAAGAGGCCGGCACCGTCACCCTGGAAGACAATGGCATCGGCATGAGCCGCGAGGAAACCATCGCGCACCTGGGCACCATCGCCAAGTCCGGTACCGCCGATTTCCTCAAGAACCTGTCCGGCGACCAGAAAAAGGACTCGCACCTGATCGGTCAGTTCGGTGTGGGTTTCTACTCGGCCTTTATCGTCGCCGACAAGGTCGAGGTCTTTACCCGTCGCGCCGGCCTCGCCGCCAGCGAAGGTGTGCACTGGGCCTCCAGGGGCGAGGGCGAATTCGAGATCGCCACCCTGGACAAGCCTGAGCGCGGCACCCGTATCGTCCTGCACCTGAAAAAGGGCGAGGAAGAGTTCGCCGACGGCTGGCGTCTGCGCAACATCATCAAGAAATACTCCGACCATATTGCCCTGCCCATCGAGTTGCCGAAGGAGTTCCACGGCGAGGAGAAGGACAAGCCCGCCGAGCCGGAGTGGGAAACCGTCAACCGTGCCAGCGCCCTGTGGACCCGTCCGCGCACCGAGGTCAAGGACGAGGAATACCAGGAGTTCTACAAGCACGTCGCCCACGACTTCGAGAACCCCCTGAGCTGGAGCCACAACAAGGTCGAAGGCAAGCTGGAATACACCTCCCTGCTCTATGTGCCGGGCCGCGCACCTTTCGACCTGTATCAGCGCGACGCTTCCAAGGGCCTCAAACTCTATGTGCAGCGCGTGTTTATCATGGATCAGGCCGACGAGTTCCTGCCGCTGTACCTGCGCTTTATCAAGGGCGTGGTGGACTCCAACGACCTGTCGCTGAACGTCTCGCGCGAGATCCTGCAGAAGGATCCGGTGATCGACTCGATGAAGTCGGCCCTGACCAAGCGCGTGCTGGATATGCTGGAGAAACTGGCGAAGAACGAACCCGAGCAATACAAGGCGTTCTGGAAGAACTTCGGCCAGGTGCTCAAGGAAGGCCCGGCGGAAGACTTCGCCAACAAGGAGAAGATCGCCGGCCTGCTGCGTTTTGCGTCTACCAGCAGCGAAGGCGGCGAGCAGTCGGTAGGCTTGGCCGATTACCTCGGTCGGGTCAAGGACGGTCAGGACAAGATCTACTACCTGACCGGCGAAAGCTACGCTCAGATCAAGAACAGCCCGCACCTGGAGGTCTTCCGCAAGAAAGGCATCGAGGTGCTACTGCTCACCGATCGTATCGACGAGTGGCTGATGAGCTACCTGATCGAGTTCGACGGCAAGCAGTTCGTCGATGTGGCCCGTGGCGACCTGGATCTGGGCAAGCTGGACTCTGAAGAGGACAAGAAGGCCCAGGAAGAAGTGGCCAAGGCCAAGGAAGGGCTGATCGAGCGCCTGAAAGGGGCGCTGGGCGAGCAGGTGGCCGAAGTGCGCGTCTCCCATCGCCTGACCGACTCGCCGGCGATTCTGGCCATTGGTGAGCAGGACCTGGGCCTGCAGATGCGCCAGATCCTCGAAGCCAGCGGGCAGAAGGTGCCCGAATCCAAGCCGATCTTCGAGTTCAACCCCAGCCACCCGCTGATCGAGCGCCTGGATGGCGAGCCGGACGAAGATCGCTTCGCCGATCTGTCGCATATCCTCTTCGATCAGGCTGCCCTGGCCGCCGGCGATAGCCTGAAGGACCCGGCCGCCTACGTGCAGCGCCTGAACAAGCTGCTGGTGGAACTCTCGGCCTGATAGTCGATGGATGCAAAAAGCCCGGGCAGTGCCCGGGCTTTTTTCGTTTTGCTGCAGAGCAATACCGGTCAGGCGGCTTCCAGCTGCTGATCCATGGCGTCGATGCACTGCTGCATCTGCACGCGGCAGTCTTCCAAGAGGCGTGGCAGATCATCCTGGGTCAGGCCCGCAGTGGCGATGGCGGGCAGGGCGCGGATCATGATCCGGCCGCTGTTCCAGCGGTTCAGCTGCATATGCTTGACATAGGTGCTGACGCACACCGGAATAATCGGCACGCCGGCGGCGATGGCCATCTGAAACGCCCCTTTCTTGAACGGCAGCAGGCCCTGGCCCAAGTTGCGCGTGCCCTCGGGAAAGACCCAGATCGAGGTGTCCTTGTGCTTCAGGGTATCGGTGGTGGTCAGCATGGCCTTTTTCGCCTGGGCCGCATTGCCGCGATCGAGCAGTACGTTGCCGGCCAACCAGTACAGTTGGCCGAAAAAGGGTACCCATTTCAGGCTCTTCTTGCCGATGCTCACGGTGCGCTCTGGCACCACGCTGCCCAGTACATAGAGGTCGTAGTTGGACTGATGGTTGGCGACGATTACCGCCGAGCGCTGGTGGCCCAACAGGCCCTGCACATCGCGGCTGACCCGCAGGCGCAGCAGCCACAGTGCCGGCAGGCTGTAGAGGCGCGCGCAGAGACGGCTGTTGTCGGGGTTGAACGGGCGGCAGATACCCAAGAGCAGGCCGAGCATGCCGGCGAGGATAAAGTGCACGCCCATGGCCAGCATGCGCAGAAGGAAAAGCA
>JBFHPI010000247.1:0-5402 GCA_041592855.1 Pseudomonas sp. | reverse complement strand
GCGACTATACTGATGGCAATATGGCACCAGGCCAATCTTCAGCAGTACAGGGGCGCATGCGGTGCACGGCTTTCTGGGCAGAATCATCCTGTTGTTGGGGCTGCTGGGCTACGCCCTGAGCGTAACAGCGACCCCGGTATTGCTGGGCCCGCAGAGCAGTGGCCAGAGCCTTAACGGCCAGATCGAACTGCTGGAGGATAGCGGCGCCCAACTGAGCATCGCCGATATGGCCGACCCGGCCGTACAGAGCCGCTTTCAGCCTGCGGCTGGACGCACCAGCGTGGGCCAGAGTCGCCATCCCTGGTGGATCAAGCTCAGCCTGCAACGCCACGCCGATGCCCCGGCGGTCTGGTGGCTGGAGGTGGGGGCCGTCACCCTGCTCGATCTGCAGCTTTACTTCCCCGACGCTCAGGGTAAATGGCAGATGCGCCAGGCCGGCGAGCGGGTTGGTTTCGCCGAGGGCCGCGATCACCCATACCGCCGTGCGGTATTTCGCCTGCCGGAGCTGAACGAGCAGCCCCTGACGGTCTACCTGCGCACCTATGATCCGGCGGGGAATTCGTTTCCCCTGCGCGCCTGGCAACTGACCGAACTGGATCAGCAGGCCAAACGCGAGCACCTGCTGCTGGGGTTGATCTACGGTGTGATTCTGGCTCTGGTGCTGTACAACCTATTTATTCTGCTGACGTTACGTGACCAGACCTACCTCTGGTACGTACTGACCATGGCGGCCTCGCTGATCTTCATTGCCAGCATGAGCGGACACGGCGCCCAGTATCTGTGGCCTGAAGGCCCGGTACCGACCTGGCTGGACCGTATCACCCTGCCCATTCTGGTCAGCATGGGTATTTTGCGCTTCGCTCAGGTTTTGCTCTCCACACGCCAGACCCTGCCCATCGCCCACCGCCTGCTCAATGGCTGCCTGGCGCTCTATCTGGTGGCGCTGGCGATCAATCTGGCCGGCTACCGCAGCAGCAGCGGCCTCATCATCGGGCTGATCCCGATCATCAGCGTGCCCACCCTGCTGATCAGCGCCGCCATCCGCTGGAAACAGGGCTTTACGCCGGCCTTGTTCTACCTGTTGGGCTATGGCAGCGTACTGGCCAGTTTTGTGATCCTGGTCCTGCGGGCGGCCGGCGTGGTTCAACCGGGCGAGGCTACCGCCTATCTGTTTCCACTGGCGGTGGCCGCTGAAGCCATCCTGTTCTCCTTTGCCCTGGCCTACCGCATCCAGATCCTCAAGCAGGAGAAAGCCGACGCCATCCTCCAGGCCGACCGCGAGAAAACCGCGCGTCTGGCCATGATCCAGGCCAGCGCCGACGAACTGCAGCGTGCGGTGACCGAACGCACCGCCGAACTGGCCGCCACCAACGAACGCCTGCAGGAGCGTGAGCGCGAACTGCAACACGCGGCCTTTCACGACCCCCTGACCGAACTGCCCAACCGCCGCTATCTGATCGAGCGCTGTGAGGCGGCCATGGCCCATGCCAAGCGGCATAACGAATCCGTGGCCCTGCTGTTGATCGACCTGGATCACTTCAAGCCGATCAATGATCGCTTTGGCCATGATGCCGGCGACCTGATGCTGCAAAGCATCGCCCGCCGCCTGCGCGAACATGTGCGCGCCGCCGACAGTGTGGCGCGTCTGGGTGGAGACGAGTTCGCCGCCCTGATCGGGGGGGCCGATGCTGAGCGCTATGCCCGGGAAATCGCCGAGCGCCTGCTGGCCGAACTGGCACAGCCGGTGCTCTACGGGGCCGAGCCCCTGACCGTGACCATCAGCGTCGGCGTAGCCCTCTACCCCCAGCACGCCAGCACGTTTGCCAGCCTGTACAAGGCTGCTGACCAGATGCTCTACAAGGTCAAGAGCCGTGGCCGCTCAGGCTCGGCGGTCTGTGGGGAAGACGAGGAAATGAGCAGCGGCGCACGGCTGTAAGCCGATATCCTGAACACCGCGAGCGGGTCGGACCAAAACGACGGACTCCGTACGCTTATCGGCCACTTAGCACCGTTTATCGCCCCCCGCCCTCCGCACCTTCGCGGCGTCGCCAATCACCCATCGACCTGAGCCTATACTCGGGCCCAAGCCCTTGCCCGGAAAACCTGCAGTGCCGCGCCTGATCCTTTCGCTCCTACTGCTCCTGGGCCTTGCTGGCGCTCAGGCCAACGCCACCATCCTGCTGACCCCGAGCAGCAGTGGCCTGTCGCTCAATCTGGGGATCGAGTTGCTGGAAGATGTCGGCGGCCAACTGAGCATCGCCGATATGGCTGAGCCGGCCGTACAGCAGCGTTTCCGCCCCGCCAATGGCCTGGCCACCGTGGGCCATAGCCGCAACCCCTGGTGGATCAAGGTCAGCCTACGCCGCAGCAGTGACGCCCCCGCGCAGTGGTGGCTGGAAAATGCCGGCATCACCATTTACCGCTTGCAGCTTTACCTGCCCGATGGACAGGGCGGCTGGACGGAGCGGCAGAGCGGCGTCGGTACCAGTTATGCGGCCGGCACTGACCACTCCTACCGGCGCATGCTGTTCAAACTGCCGGAGTTGGGGGATGAGCCGCTGACCCTGTACTTTCGCAGCTATGACCCGGCCGGCAACTCCTTCCCCCTGAAAATCTGGCAACTGCTCGACCTGGAGCAGCAGGCCAGCCGGGAGAATATCGGCTTTGGCCTGATCTACGGGGTCATCTTCGCCCTGCTGCTGTACAACCTGTTTATTCTGATGGCGCTGCGTGACCGGGCCTACCTCTGGTATGTACTGGCCACGGGGTGCGTGCTGGTGTTTATCCTGAGCATGACCGGCCATGGGTTCCAGTACCTGTGGCCGGGCCAGGCCGTGCCCTTCTGGCTGGACCGCATCACCTTGCCGGCGCTGTGGGGCATCTTCGTCATTCGCTTTACCCAGGAGCTGCTCTATACCCGCCAGGGTCTGCGCTGGCCCCATCGCATTCTCAACCTGGGCGCCCTGTGCTACGCGGCAGCCATGCTGGTCAATATCGCCGGCTACCGCGCCGAAGCCGCCCTGATGATTGCCCTGACCCCCATCTTCAGTGTGTCCATGGCCCTGCTCAGCGCCGCCGTGCGCTGCTACCAGGGCTTTATTCCTGCGCGCTTCTACCTGCTGGGCTATGGCGCTGTGCTGGGCAGCACCGCCGTGCTGGTGATGCGCGCGGCGGGGCTTATCCAACCGAGCAACTTCACCGCCTATCTGTTCCCGATCGCCGTAGCCGCAGAAACCATCCTGTTCTCGTTCGCCCTGGCCTATCGCATTCAGATGCTCAAGCAGGAAAAGGCCGACGCCATCCTCCAGGCCGACCGCGAAAAAAGCGCACGTCTGGCCATGATCCAGGCCAGCGCCGACGAACTGCAGCGGGCCGTGACCGAGCGTACCGCCGAGCTGGCCGCCACCAACGAGCGCCTGCAGCAGCGAGAGCTGGAACTTCAGCATGCCGCCTTCCACGACCCCCTGACCGAACTGCCCAACCGCCGCTACCTGGTCGACCGTTGCGAAGCGGCCCTGGCCCACGCCAAGCGTCATCAGGAATCGGTGGCCCTGCTGCTGATCGACCTGGACCACTTCAAGCCGATCAATGATCGCTTCGGCCACGATGCCGGTGATCTGATGCTGCAGACCATCGCCCGCCGCCTTCGCGAGCATGTGCGCGCCGAAGACAGCGTGGCGCGCCTGGGCGGCGACGAGTTCGCCGTGCTGATCAGCGGTGCCGATGCCGAACGCTATGCCCGGGAAATTGCCGAACGCCTGCTGGCCGAACTGGCCCTGCCGGTGCTTTACGGCGTCGAGCCCCTGAGCGTGACCATCAGCATCGGCGTGGCCCTGTACCCGCAACACGCCAGCCACTTCAGCAGCCTGTACAAGGCGGCCGATGAGATGCTGTACAAGGTCAAGAGCCGTGGCCGCTCGGGGGCTGCGGTATGCGGGGACAACGGCGAGCTGAGCAACAGTACCCGCCTGCACCTGGATGTGCTCAATGTACCCAGCGGCCTGAGCTGATCAGCTGCGATAGCGCCGTGGCACCCGGGCGGTAACCTTGCTGAGCAACTCGTAGCCAATGGTGCCGGCGGCCTGGGCCACCTCATCCACCGGCAGCTGCGCGCCCCATAATTGCACCTCGTCCCCTACCTGGGCGGCCGGCAGATCACTCAGATCGACACACAGCAGATCCATGGAAACCCGCCCGACCAGCGGCACCCGCTGGCCACCAATCAACACCGGGGTGCCGTTGGGGGCATGGCGTGGGTAACCATCGGCATAACCGCAGCTGACCGTGCCGATGCGCGCTGGCCGCTCGGCCACCCAGGTGGCGCCGTAGCCAACGCTCTCTCCTGCCGCGACCTCGCGCACGGCCAGCAGCCGGGCGTGCAGGCTCATGGCCGGTTGCAGGCCCAGTTCGGCAGCACTCAGCTCCGCGCAGGGCGAGGCGCCATAGAGCATGATGCCGGGGCGCAGCCAGTCCATATGGGCGGCCGGGATGGTCAATACGGCGGCGGAATTGGCCAGCGAACGCTGGGCGAAGTCCAGATCCAGTACGGCGAGAAAATCCCCCAGCTGTTGCTCTGTCAGTTCATGGCCGCGCTCATCGGCGCAGGCGAAATGGCTGAGCAGATTGAGCTCGGCCACCTGTTCGGCGCCCTGCAAACGCCCATGCCAGTCACGCAGCTGGGCCTCGCTGAAACCCAGGCGGTGCATACCGCTGTCCAGCTTGAGCCACGCCGTCAGGGGCCGGCTCAGACGCTGGGCCAGCAACTGCTCGGCCTGGCAGGCGTCATGCAGCACCACATCCAGCTGCAACTGGGCAGCAAAGGCGTATTCCTCGGCCTCGAAACAGCCCTGCAGCAACAGGATCCGCGCCGTGCCATGCAGGGCACGGACCTCGGCGGCCTCCTCCAGACTGGCCACGGCAAAGCCATCGGCCTCGTCATGCAAGGCTGTGACCACCTCGCGCACGCCATGACCATAGGCATTGGCCTTGACCACGGCGAATACCTGCCGGCCAGGGGCGCAGCGCCTGGCCACGGCCAGGTTATGACGAATGGCGGACAGATCGACGGTGGCGAGTAACGGGCGCATGGGCAGACGTCCTGAAATCGAAACGGGCGCCCAGTTTACCGACTGGACGCCCGTTTATATTGATCTGCGCCACGCCATTGTTGCCTCGAAAACCGTAGCGAGCGCTGCACAAGCAAGAAGCACGGAGCACAGCAACCGGAGTGAACTTCTGTTCATGAGGATTGCGCGCACCGCATGACGCAGCTGGTGCTGCGCGCAGTAGGTTTGCGAGGTGACAATTTATTCGTCGTCGAACTGATAACTGCCCGGCGCCAGGTTCTCGAAGCGCGAATACTTGCCGAGGAAGGCCAGACGGGTGGTGCCGATGGGACCATT
>JBFHPI010000246.1:0-5405 GCA_041592855.1 Pseudomonas sp. | reverse complement strand
TTCTGCAGGAAGATCCGTGCGGGGAAGGTTTTCAGCATGTCGGCCGAGAGAAACGCGCTGCGCATGCTCAGGGCCATCTGTTGCACATCCTCGCCGGCCAGTTTGCCCTCCAGCTCCATGGCGCTCATCAGATACCAGTTGCGCCAGTTGATGTTCATGCTGGCGTAACCGAGTTTACGAAAGCTGCGGGCCTTGATCTCGCGCGCCAGCTGATCGTCGTTGTCCACCTGAATGGCGTAGCTGGAAAGCTCGGCGGCCCACTGGTAATCGCCTTTGAGGTAGGCGTCACCGGCGGCCAGCAGCAGCTTCTCGCGCCCGCCCATCAAGGTGATCAACCGCTCGGCCTTGTCTTTCGGTGGCAGCGGATCGAGGGCCACCGGATCACCCTGGAACCAGCCCAGGTAGCCGTTGTAGATCTGCCGCACGCTGTGCTTCACCGTGCCGTAGTACTCGCGCAGATAGGGCGTATAGCCGGCCAGGTGTGGCGGCAGTTTGACCTTTTCCACCAGCTCGTCCGGGGTCAGGCCCTTGTTCATCCAGCGCACGGTCTGGTCGTGGATATAGGCAATGCCGTCACGGGTCATACGCAGCACCTGCTCGACATTTTCTGCCCCACTCACCGGACGACCATGCAGCGGCACCATATGCTCGGCTTTATAGGCGCGCAGCTTGTCCAGGCTTTCGACCCACACCACCGGGTCACGAAACTTGGTGCCGCGCAGTGTGTGGATATTCGGCAGGGTCGGCCCCTGCTCCACCTCGGCGCTGATCAGCACGCGGTTATCCGGCAGGTAGACGATGATCTCGTCCGGCGCCTCGCTGGGCACATGGAGGAACTGCAGATCCAGCCCGGCAATACGGATATCGAGCTTGTCCTTGAAGGTCAGAGTCGGGGCGATAAAGGTCGAGGCCTCGGCCTTGGCCAGAGGGCCGATACCGGCATTCATCTGCTCGTGGTCACTGGCCGGCAGCGCCGCACCAAAACTGTAGCCGGAGCGCACCGAGAGAATTGGCCCGACCAGCGCGCCCTGGGCCACCACATTGGCCAGCAGGGTTTCATGGGCGATGATCTGCACCGCGCCGCTGCTAACCTGCTCTTCGCTGACAAAGGCCTTTACCCCGTTGATATGGTCCGGGTGGAAGTGGGTGTAGACCACCGCCTTGACCGGCTTGTCGCTGATCTTGCGAAACTCGGCCATGATTCTGCGCGACTCACTGACCGACTCGCCGGTGTCGACGATGATCAGCCCTTCCGGCGCCTCGATCATCGCCACGTTGCCCAGCTGCCAGCCGACGGCGGAATACACGTTACCCGCCACCTGGTAGACCTGCTGGGCGAAGTGCTGGGTGTGTTCGGCCAGTTCCGGGTGGATCGAAGCGTTGATCTGCTCGTCAGGCAACGCCGCCTGGCCGGCCATGGGCAAGGCCAGGCTGAGCAGCACGGCGGCAGTTCGGTTCAGTGAATACATGCGAAGGCACTCATGGTGATTGGCAGTGCTGGAAGATTGGCCAATGAAAGCCAATAATTCCAATGCATTCCGAAATCAATAGCGATGCATAAAACGCATGAACGATCTACGCCAGCTCCGCCACTTCGTCGCCCTCGCCGAACACGGCCATTTCGCCCGTGCCGCCGAAGCCGTGCACCTCAGCCAACCGGCCCTGAGCCGCAGCATCCAGGCGCTGGAAGCCAGCCTCGCCTGCAACCTGGTCGACCGCCACAGCCGCGGCATAAGCCTGACGGTCCATGGCCGCCTGGTGCTGGAGCATGCCCGGCGCCTGCTCGCCGGTAGTCGTGCCCTGAGTAACGCCGTCAGCCAGCTGGCCAACCTGCAAGCCGGCGAACTGCGCCTGGGCTGCGGCCCCTACCCGGCGGCACGTTTGCTGCCCCAGGCCCTGGGACGACTGGTTCAGCAGTATCCGGGGGTACGGGTGCAGGTGCAGATGGCCAACTGGAAGGAATTACGCGACAGCCTGCTGGATGACGGCATCGAACTGTTTATCGCTGACAGCCGGGAGCTGCAGGACGACCCCCAGTTATGTGTCAAACCGCTGCAACGCCACCCTGGCGTCATGTTCTGCCGCCCAGGCCATCCCCTGCTGCAGTACCCGAGGCTGAGCCTGGACGACCTGCTCGCCTACCCCCTGGCCGGCACGCAGCTTCCCCAGGCCGTGGAGCAGACCTTGCGCAACCTCAGCGGGCGCGAACAGCCCCTGGGTATCCAGTGCGACAACTTTATGCTGTTGAAAACCCTGGTGGCGGACAGTGATGTGCTGAGCATGGCCCCCTGGGATGTGGTGGCTGAGGATATCCAGGCCGGACGCCTGGCCGCCCTGCCGTTGCAGGCGGGGCTGCTGAGCGAGCAGTCTGCCTATGGCCTGGTCAGCCGCGCGGGACATAGCCTGTCTCCCGCAGCGCAAGCCATGACTGAGCAGATCTACCAGGCGGATCGCAGCTTCAGCCTGCCCCCTGAGACCACCACAACCTAGTTATGTCGCTGCTCCCGATCAGAGCGCTCGGCTCTGCGCTGCCAGTCACCAGAGCGCTGGCTATCATCTTGCCGGTGCTGGCGACGGTCATCCTGACGATACTGGCGCGGCTGCCCATGCCTGTGCTCACTGCGCTCATCCCAACCAGCCTGACGCGGTACATGGCGCTGTTTGTGCGGATAAGGCTGGTAATGATGTGGGGCAGGTGCCGATTTGTAACGCCGAGGGGCATGCCAGTCACCCTCATAGTGACGACCGTCATGCCGACGCGCCTCGTAGCGATGCTTGTCGTGCCGGTAGGAATACGGCACCACATACACCGTCTGACGGGGCGCAGGGTAGTAGGTGGTCGAATAATGGCGCTCATAGCCGCGATAGCCATAGCCACTGCCGCCGTAAACCGCACACCCGGTCAGGGCCAACCCCAGTAACGCGATAAACAAGGATCTGCACAGCATGCTGGCCTCCGTATCCGCCCGTGGAAAAAAGGCCGGCAAATGCCGGCCTTCAGAAACCGCCGAGATCGTGCAGACGACTAGCAGCGACCTTTTTTCGCCCGCCCTGGCGAGCAATGGGGTGGCCCGCCACCGCCATCACCAATATCAACACCCATGCCCGGAAGGTGCAGGCATAGACTTCGACAGTGCCGAACTAGAGCTGTTCATTTAAAAGAACCCAGAATCAGTTGCCCCTGCAGCGACCGTCCGGAGGCCAATGCATGTATTGCCCCCGATTGCGGCATAAGCCGTCATACCCGCACCAGAACAGCGCAGAACCCCTCGCCAGGATTGACCGAAAACCGGCCAAAGCCCCGCGTCAGAGGGCTTCCATATAACTGGCACGATGCTCGCTAGGTAAGGGTGGTGCAGGAACAACCCGCCCTGGCGGGATCGCGGCACCACAATTTGCAATAGCCGACTAGGGTTCCGGGCTGCCGATCAGAGGATCGACGGCTGGCTGGTCCGAGAGTTGGCGACCTCCTTCGAGGTTACACGGCGGGATAAAAGCCCGGGAGAACGCGCCCCAGTGATGGGGAAACCGCCGCGCACTCCTGCCCGCTCACTTTCGAACTGGAGGTTCCACCATGCGTAAGCCCCGTCTGTTATCCACCCTTGCCGCTGGCCTGATCGCGGCCCTCAGCCTCAATAGCCACGCGGCAACGAAATCGGACTTCAGCGTCTGCTGGACCATCTATGCCGGCTGGATGCCCTGGGAGTACGGCCAGGCCTCCGGCATCGTCGACAAGTGGGCGAAGAAGTACGACATCACTATCGATGTGGTGCAGATCAACGATTACGTCGAGTCGATCAACCAGTACAGCGCCGGCCAGTTCGATGGCTGCACCATGACCAATATGGATGCCCTGACCATTCCGGCCGCCGGCGGTATCGACTCCACCGCCCTGATCATCGGCGACTTCTCCAACGGCAACGACGGCGTCGTGCTCAAGGGCGAGGGCAAGACCCTGGCCGACCTCAAGGGCCAGAACGTCAACTTGGTGGAGCTGTCGGTTTCCCACTACCTGCTGGCCCGTGGTCTGGAACGCGCCCAGCTGAGCGAGCGCGATATCAAGGTGGTCAACACCTCCGATGCCGATCTGGTAGCTGCCTTCGCCACCGACGGCGTTCAGGCTGTGGCCACCTGGAACCCCCTGCTGGCCGAGATCGAAGCCACACCAGGCGTGACCAAGGTATTCGATTCCAGCCAGATCCCCGGCGAGATCATCGACCTGATGGTGGTCAACAGTGAAACCCTGCAAGCCAACCCGGCCTTCGGCAAGGCATTGACCGGCGCCTGGTACGAAATCATGGCCACCATGAGTGCCGACACGCCCGCCGGCATCGCCGCCCGCGAACATATGGCCAAGGCCTCCGGCACCGACCTGGCCGGCTACGACGCACAACTGGCGGCGACCAAGATGTTCTATTCGGCCAGCGATGCGGTGGCCTTCGCCACCAGCCCGAAACTGCCGGCGACCATGACCAAGGTGGCTGAATTTTCCTACAGCCACGGCCTGCTCGGCGAGGGCGCGCAAAGTGCCGAGGCCATCGGCATGAGTTTCGCCAAGGAAGTGATCACCGGCGACAGGGGCAACCTCAAGCTGCGCTTCGACCCGACCTATATGCAGATGGCGGCTGACGGCACGCTCTGAGCCCCGTAGGGTGCGCCGTGCGCACCGCCACGCCCATGAGTACCGATGGTGCGCACGGCGCACCCTAGGCAGAGATACCCTATGCGCCTGATCAACCGCCACCCGGACCGCAGCAGTCGCCTGCTGCTGATCCTGCTGCCTTTCGCCCTGTTGCTGTTCGCCTACTTTTCAGGCTCGGCGCAGCGACTGGCCGACAACCCCAACGACAAACTGCTGCCCAGCGCCAGCCAGATGGTGGCAGCGGTTGATCGCCTGGCCTTTACCGAGGACAAGCGCAGCGGCAACTACCTGTTCTGGCAGGACAGCGCCGCCAGCCTCAAGCGCTTAGGCATGGGCATCGCCATCGCCGCCATCGCCGGGCTGTGCCTGGGCATCGCCGCCGGCATCGTGCCAGTGTTCGGTGCGCCGTTATCGCCCCTGCTCACGGTGCTGTCGATGGTGCCACCCCTGGCGATATTGCCGATCCTGTTTATCGTCTTCGGCCTGGGTGAGTTGTCCAAGGTGATGCTGATCGTCATCGGCATTACCCCGATCCTGGCCCGGGATCTGGAGCAGCGCGCCCGGGAAATCCCGGCGGAAATCCTGATCAAGGCGCAGACCCTGGGCGCCAGCACCTGGACCCTGATCCTGCGGGTGGTGCTGCCGCAACTGCTGCCACGCCTGCTGATCGCCCTGCGCCTGGTGCTCGGCTCGGCCTGGCTGTTCCTGATTGCCGCCGAGGCCATCGCCAGTACCGATGGCCTGGGCTACCGCATCTTTCTGG
>JBFHPI010000245.1:0-5408 GCA_041592855.1 Pseudomonas sp. | reverse complement strand
GCCACGGCGTACCGACAGGTCCACCGAGGCAGCGCGGTGCACGGCATCCACGGCAATATCGCAGGCCGAGTTGCCGCAACCGATCACCAGCACGCGTTTGCCCTCGAATACCGCTGCCGAGCGGTAGTCGCTGGAGTGCATCAGCTCACCCGTGAAGTCGCCCGGCAGTGCCGGCTGGTTGGGGGTGTGCAGGGTGCCATTGGCCATCAGCACGCCATCGAACAGCCACTCGCGCTGTACACCCGCGCACTCGCTAATCAGCTTCCAGCCCTTGTCCAGGCGCTGAATTTCCACCACGCGGGTATTGAATTGGTAGTGCGTATACAGGCCGAAGTGCTTGGCGTAATCGCGGAAATAACGGCGCATCTCGCTGTGATGCGGGTAGGGGGCCACCTCATCACGCATCGGGAATTCGCTGAACTGGGTGGTGCCCTTGGAGGAGATCAGGTGCGCCGAGTCGTACATGGTGCTGTGCGGGTTATCGATGTCCCACAGGCCGCCGACATCGGTGTGCAGTTCGAAACCGACGAAGTCGATACCCTGCTTGTGCAGCTGGCGTGCTGTACACAGCCCCATGGGGCCTGCACCGATAATGGCATGCATGGCAAATACCTCGACCGTCATTGTTATTGTGATAGCCCGTGCACGATTCGTTTGCTGCACCGGACTGCGACAAATTATCGCGTGACCGGGGGCGGGTGCCTCAATGACAATTGGCGCCTTTCCTGCGGCCGGGATGGTCATGGATGTCACTGTGGAGACTGCTTGATGCCAGGTTTACCGCCGCCGGGGCAGATGCCCGAGGCGCTTCTGATCGCCGAAGTGCAGGATGAGTTCGGCCTGATCCAGGTGGTGGAGATGGGCGCCTACCGCTTTCTTGAGTTCGGCGAGGCGATCGAGCAGAGCTGCGTCTATATGCCCGACCCCAGCTGGCTGGAGTATGACTACACCCGCGCCATGCTGCTGGGTGCGCTGTGCCATGAACAGCCGGAAAGCGCGCTGTTTCTCGGCCTGGGCGCCGGCAACCTGACCCAGGCCTGCCTGAAGTTTCTGCCCGTGGAAGATGTGGAAGTGATCGAACTGCGCCCGGACGTACCGCGCCTGGCCATGGAGCATATGGGCCTGAGCGATGATCCGCGCCTGACCATCCGCATTGGCGACGCCTTGCAGCTGCTGGAAAGTGCGGAGAAGACCGATCTGCTGTTTGTCGACCTCTATACCGACCATGGTCCGGCCACCGGCCATCTGGCCTGGCGCTTTCTGGAAAACTGTCAGAAACAGCTCAATCCCGGTGGCTGGCTGATCATCAATCAGTGGGCCGGCAACGACGGCAAACCCTTGGGTGCGCCACTGCTGCGCGGCCTCTACCACCGGCATTACTGGGAGTGCCCCGTCAAGGAAGGCAATGTGGTGCTGCTGGTGCCGGCCGATCTCGACCAGGACCTGGATCTGCAAGAGTTGCAGCGCCGCGATGAACTGCTGGCGCCGCATCTGGGGTATTCCCTGAGTTCACTGATTCAAGCGCTGCGGCCGGCGAGCTGACCCCTGACGCCCTGTTCTGGTGCTGTTCTGTCAGCGCGCACTCGCTTGAAACATCTGTTCTAGAGCTTTTCTACAGTTTTCCGGGGTTGCGTGCCTTGGTCTGCTCCTTGCTTGGCTGGTGACATTCTGAGGTTGTCGCTGAGGATGGTCATGGCCAATCTACGCAGTCGCGAAATGCAGTTGAGCGCACATGAATGGAGCTGGTTACCCTGGTTCGGCCGTACCGGAAAGCTTGCCATGGGCTGGTCCTGCCGGCTCAATCGCAGGCTCTATGCGCAGATCGAGCAGGGTTTCGAGTCCATTGCAGCGACCCGTGTGCGCCTGCTACAGAGCTGGGCGACATCGCACTGGGCGCATTTGAGCGAGTTGGCCAATGCTTTGGGCGAGGGGGGTGGCCTGGATGATGATCGCCTGTTGCAGGGCAAGCTTGGCCAGGCCCAGGATTTTTCCGAGCTGTTCGTTATCGACTGTGAGGGACGGGTTCTGGCATCTACCTACGCGGCGCATGTGGGGCAGCGTGATATCAGCCTTCAGGCACTCGTGCAGGGGGTGCAAAAGCCTTTTCTGCATGGCCCTTATGTCGACCCGCTGACCTTGCGCATCGGGCCTTCCACATCGCGTTTTCATGACGCGGTGACGCTGATGTTTTTTCAGCCAATCGTGCAGGCAGGCAAGACATCGGGCTGCATTTGCGGGCGTGTGCCCAATGATGTGCTGGGTGATCTGATTCAGCGTGAGGCCGGGCACATCTATCCGGAGTCAGGCGACAACTACCTGTTCATGGTCGACTCGCGCTTCGATCCACAGATTCGTGCGGGAACGGCCCTGTCGCGGTCGCGTTTCGAAGACAGTACGTTCAGCCACGGGGAAAACCTCAAGAGTGGGGTGCATACCGCATGGGGGGTGGTGCGTGTGCGCGAGCACACCGAGCTGGAGCTGCGCTTCGTGGATCCGGCTACGGGTGAGTTGCATCCGGGCGTACGCGAAACCATCAGTAAGGGCAGCAACCTCTTCGTGACCTACCCCGGCTATGCGGACTACCGGCATGTACCGGTCGTGGGCAAGGGCGTGACCTTCCAGTTGCCGGGCTCGGTGGACCGCTGGGGCATGATGTGTGAGGCCGATCTGGAGGAGGTCTATCGACGTCGTTCATTGAGCGTTGGCCTGATGAAGGCGTATCTGCTGACGGTGTCCTCGATCTTTGCCATCTCCACATTCCTGCAACATTACAGCGCCTTGCCTCAGTCGCTGTTGTACTTGGTCAACGCTGGCCTATTGATGCTAGGTGCGGGTTTGTTTGCGCGCTTCGGCCCGGGTCGCCTGTCTGCTCGTCTGGGTGAGATGACCGACGTCATTCGGACCATTGCCGAGGGCGAGGGCAATCTCTGCCAGCGCCTGGATCGCAAGCGTCTGGGCAATGATGAAACGGGCGACATGGGGCGCTGGATCAACAGTTTCATCGACAATCTGGACGGTATCGTGGGCCAGGTGATCAGTGCTTCACACAGCGTGCGGCAGACCAACGAGACCATGCTCGAACGCAGCAGCCTGGCCCGGCAGTCCTCGGGCGAGGTGGCCGAGGCGATTCACCGAATGCTGCTGTTGGTCGAGGAGCAACTCGGCGAGATTGAGCAGGCCTCCATGACCGCCGAACAGATGAAGCAAGCCATGGATGAGCTGGTCATCCAGGCCCGCCAACAATTCGAGGCGGTGCGCACCGGTACCCAGTCGATTCGTGATGTGGTCGAGCGCTCGGCGCACAGCGTGCAGTCTCTGGACAGTCGCATGGATGAGATCGGCAAGATCGTCGGTCTTATCAGCGACATCACCACCCAGACCAACCTGTTGGCACTGAATGCCGCGATCGAAGCGGCGCGTGCCGGTGATCATGGCCGTGGGTTTGCCGTGGTGGCCGGCGAAGTGCGCTCGTTGGCGGCACGTACAGCCGATGCCGCCGAGCAGATCCGCAGCCTGGTCGAGGACTTGCAGCGACAGACCCAGCAGGCTGTGGCCTTTATGGAAAAGGGTGTGGGTAATGTCGATGCCAGCTTGCGCCTGACCTTGGAGGCTTCTTCAGAGAACCTGCAGCTACATCAGGCGGTAGAGCAGATGTTTGTCATCATCAAGCAGCTTCATCAGCGCAGCCTGAGCCATGGGCAGACCGTGCGCGGCGTTGATCAGGCCGCCAGTGTGATGGGGCAGAGTGTCGGCGTATTGCACAACAGTGCAGAGGGCGTGCGTCATACGGCCAACAAGCTGCAGCAACTTGTTGGCCAGTTCCGCGTCAGCGCGAGCCTGCTCAGCGCCCCTTGAACGCTCCCGGCCGGCGCTCCAGCATGGCGCGCACACCCTCCTGGGCATCCTCGCTGGCCATCAGGCGGGTGACCGTGGGGTGCAGGCTGGCGGCTGCAGCGGCCTGGCCTTCGACCACGGCCTGACGCGCCGAGGCCAGGGTGGCCTGCACGCCCAGGGGCGCCTGGGCGGCGATGCGTTCGGCCAGCCACAGTGCCTTGGGCAGCAATTCCTCGCTGGCCACCACTTCCTGGATCAGGCCCAGGCGATAGGCCTCGTGGGCATCGAACTCATCGCCGGTGAGCAGCCAGCGCATGGCGTTGCCCCAGCCGGCGCTCTGGTGCATGCGCAGGGTGGCGCCACCGAAGGGGAAGATGCCGCGCTGCACTTCCATTTGGGCGAAGCGGGTGTTGCTGGCGCACAGGTTGATATCCGAGGCCAGCATCAGCTCGATGCCAATGGTGTAGCAGTAGCCCTGGGCGGCGACGATGACCGGCTTGCTCACCCGTGGCCCGCCAAATACGCCCCAGGGGTCGCAGCCGTCTGCGGGGATCTGCCAGCCGGCGGCAAACTGGGCGGCCACATTGGCCAGATCCAGTCCTGCGGTAAAGTGCTCGCCGTGGGCGAATACCAGGGCCACGCGGGCCTCACTGTCACGCTCGAACTCGCCATAGGCCCGGCACAGGTCGTCGAGCATGGGCATATCGAAGGCGTTGCGCTTGCTCGGCCGGTCCAGGCCGATCAGCATGATCTGACCGCGTTTTTCCCGGCTGACACGGCCGCTGCTGTTTTGCGTCATGGTGCT
The DNA here is from genome assembly GCA_041592855.1 of Pseudomonas sp. Classification (GTDB taxonomy): domain Bacteria; phylum Pseudomonadota; class Gammaproteobacteria; order Pseudomonadales; family Pseudomonadaceae; genus Aquipseudomonas. The sequence continues at coordinate 769 of JBFHPI010000245.1, read as the reverse complement.
GGATCCTTTGTGGGTAGGCGATACAGGGGAGGGTGCAGTTGCACCATCAGGGCAGATGCAGGCTAGCAGAGGATGACCGTCTGGCAGCTGCCTGACTGTGCTTGTGCTTTATTTATGCCAAATCGGGCACATCGGCCAGGTTTTCAGGTATAGTGCGCGCCGGCCAATTCTTGGCCACGTTCAGGTAGTACAACTCGCCCGAAGGTTAACTTTGGCAGTTAGTTCGCACAGCGGACTATCCTTGACGATTCATTTATCACCACGTTTTCGCAAATCCCCGCCGACATGGCTGCCAGGGTGACTCTCGGGTCTTACACGGCATGCGCAGCTTTGGAACATGGGTCTTTGCGGATGCACTAGAGGCAGACCCATGACCCAGGAAACCGGCGGCTTCGCCGCACTCGGACTCAACCCCAATATTCTCGCCGCACTGACTGCGGTCGGCTACGAAGAACCGTCGCCGATCCAGGCCCAGGCCATTCCCGTGATCCTCTCCGGTCAGGATATGATCGGCCAGGCCCAGACCGGCACCGGCAAAACCGCCGCCTTCGCCCTGCCGATCCTGTCGAAGATCGACCCGGCCAAGCGCGAGCCCCAGGCCCTGATCCTCGCGCCGACCCGCGAGCTGGCCCTGCAGGTGGCCACCGCCTTCGAGACCTATTCCAAGCAGATGCCGGGCGTCAGCGTCGTCGCCGTCTACGGTGGCGCACCGATGGGCCCGCAGCTCAAAGCCATTCGCCAGGGCGCGCAGGTCATCGTGGCTACGCCG
>JBFHPI010000244.1:0-5408 GCA_041592855.1 Pseudomonas sp. | reverse complement strand
GTGGTGGCAGTGTGAAGCGTCTGGTAACCCAGGCGACTCCGCAGGCCAATGGTTCCTACAGCATGGTCTACTTCCAGGACGAGTTCACCTTCCGCGGTGCGCTGAAGGATGCCGATACCAGCAAGCCGAGCAATGTGCTGTTCTACTTCAAGCAGCGGGTAACCGCTCCGTCGCGTCTGGCCGGTAACGTGCTGCTGGTGCACGAAACCCTGAACCAGGTGAAGGAACCGCGTCTGGCCTGGCTGTACAACGCCGGTCAGCGTCGTGTGCGTCGTGCCCCGCAGGTGTCCTATGACGGTCCAGGTACCGCCGCCGATGGTCTGCGTACTTCCGACAACTTCGATATGTATAACGGCGCTCCTGACCGTTACAACTGGACTCTGAACGGTAAGAAGGAAATCTACATTCCTTACAACAGCTACCGTCTGGATTCGCCGAAGCTGAAGTATGACGAAATCATCAAGGCTGGCCATATCAACCAGGATCTGACCCGTTACGAACTGCACCGTGTATGGCATGTGACTGCGACCCTGAAGTCGGGCGAGCGTCACATCTATGCCAAGCGTGACTTCTTCATCGATGAAGACACCTGGCAAGCCGCGCAGATCGACCACTACGACGGTCGCGGTACCCTGTGGCGTGTAGCTGAAGCCCATGCCCAGTACTACTACGATATGCAGGTGCCTTGGTACAGCGTCGAGACCCTGTATGACCTGCTGTCCGGTCGTTACCTGGCTCTGGGTATGAAGAACGAGGAGAAGAGCGCCTACCAGTTCAACTACCCGGCTAAGGAAAGCGATTACACCCCGGCGGCCCTGCGCCAGGCGGGCGTACGCTAAGCACCATCGCTGCAAGACAAGAACCGGCCCCTAGTGGGCCGGTTTTTTATTCTGTGCACTTAAAGGTTTTGAAAAATAGCAGGGTGCGTTGTGTGCACCGGAAAAGCCTTAGATCCCGGGTGCTAATGGCACATACTGACGGATCAAACTTGCCTTGCCCGGCATAGGGGCTTCAAATGCGCTCGGCAAGGCGCTAGGCTGCAGGGCATTGGTAGTGTCCCTGCCTGACGACAACAAGACTCCGGTTGATGACTGATCTGTTTCGCATGCCTGGCTTGGTTTCTTCACCTGTTGCAGTGAGCGGACATTTTTTCCGCCCGCCCTTGCCTGCGGGCTATGTGCCACGTCCTCACCTCTGTGCTCATCTGCTCTCCGGTCTGGATGGGCGCCTGCTGTTGATCAGTGCGCCGGCAGGCTTTGGCAAAAGCTCTCTGGCTATTGAGTTCTGCGAGGCACTGCCGGCGCAATGGCAGAGCCTGTGGTTGGGCCTGAGTGAGCGCGACAGTGACCCAGGGCGTTTTCTCGAGCGTTTATTGAGTGGATTGCAGCAGTTCTTCCCGAAGTTTGGCGACGATGCCATGGGCTTGCTGCGCTTGCGGCAACGCCACCAGCCTTTTGCGTTCGAGGAATGGCTCGATGGCCTGCTTGATGAACTGGCGCTGCGCCTCGACCCTGATCAGCCCCTGCTGGTGGTGGTGGATGACTATCATCTGGCCCAGGGCAGCGTGCTGGATCGCTGTTTGCAGTTTTTCCTCAATCACCTGCCTCCGGGGCTGTTGCTGCTGGTGACCAGCCGTCAGCGTCCAGACTGGCATCTGGCCCGGCTGCGTTTATCGCGTCAGTTGCTGGAGTTGCATGAACAGGACCTGCGCCTGAGTGATGAGGAAAGCGCTGAGCTGCTGTCCCGTCAGGGCGCCCGTTTGAGCGAAGAAGAGTTGCGCAATCTGCTGTTGCGTAGCGAGGGCTGGGTCGCCGGCTTGCGATTATGGTCCTTGACCGCTCAGGAAGCGCAGGAGGGGGCAGGGCTGCTGCCCATGCCCCATGGCGGTGAAGGGCTGATCCGTGATTATCTGCTGGAGGAGGTGATCGAGCGGCAGCCAGCCGAAGTGCAGGCCTTCCTCTTCGAAACCGCCAGTCAGGAGCGCTTTTGTGCCGAGCTCTGCGATGCCTTGCGCGACAGTTACGACAGCGCGGCTATTTTGCAGCACCTGCAGGCGCATCAGGTTTTTCTCGTGCCCCTGGACGAGCAGGGCAAGTGGTTTCGTTATCACCATCTGTTTTCCGATTTATTGCGCAGTCGCCCCAGTGTCGGTCTGACTCAGGCCGCGTCCAGCCTGCATTTGCGTGCCTGTCGCTGGTTTAGCGCCCAGGGTTTGCTGGATGAAGCCATCGAGCAGGCGCTGCGTGCGGGGCAGCCAGATGTGGCGGCCAATCTGGTGCAGAGCCTGTCCGAGGAGCAGTTGCTGGCTGAGCAGAATGTGGCCACCTTGCTGCGCTGGAAAATGCACCTGCCCGACAGCCTGCTGGCCAGCACGCCGCGCCTGATCCTGTTGTATGGCTGGGCCCTGGCTCTGGCCTGTCAATTGGATGCGGCCGAGGAACTGCTCGGTCAGCTGCAACGATTCCTGCCCGCAGCCAGCCAGGCAGAGCAGCAGGGCCTGCTGGCTCAGTGGTTGGCCTTGAGTGGGGTGATCGCCCGCGGGCGCGGCGAAACTGCGCGTGCCCAGCAGTACTGCAGCGAAGCGCTGGGCTGCCTGCCCGAGGAGCGCTATGGTCAGCGGCTGATGTGTCTGTCCAGTTTGGCCAACCTGGCCATTGTTCAGGGCGATTTGTGGCGGGCGCGCACCCTCAATCGCGCGGCGCTGGACTCTGCTCAGCGCGTCGGCAATCCGTTGTTCGAGGCCTTGGCCCATTATGATCGGGCGCGCGCATTACAGGCGCGCGGTGAAGTCTTGCGTGCCCTGGATGAGGTGCAGCAGGGGCTGTTGCGGCTCAGCGGACTTTCGGCACGACGTCAGTATGCGGTTCGCGCCCGGTTGACCTTGTATGAGGGGTTCCTGCTGAGCCTGCGCCTGCAGCCCAAGGAGGCCCGAGCCCGTTTGCTGGCCGGTATCGCCGAGGCGCGAGCCTGTCGCGATATCAGCTTGCTGATCGGCCATTGTGTGCTGGCCAATATGGACGGACGAGCGGGCAATCTGTCCGCGGCCCATGCACAGTTGGCCGAGGCCGAGCGGCTGATGCACATCTGGGATATTCCGCCTATCTATTACCTGGCGATGATCACGCTGTGCAAGTGCGAGCTTTGGTTGTTGCAGGGGCAGACCGATCTGGCCGGGATCTGGTTAAGCCGTCTGGCGCAGACCTACAGTGGCGAAAAAGCGGCGGCGGCACCGGAGTTTCACCCTTATCTGCCCTGGCATGTTGGCCTGCAGCAGGCGCGTTTGGAGCGCCAGCGTGGTCAGCTGATCGAGGCCGAGCGCCGTTTGCGTGCGTTGATCGAGCGTGCGCTCGGCACGGGTGGTCAGTTGCTGCATGCCTTGGCCCGGGCTCAGCTGATCTCACTCTTGTTGGCAGCCGGTTCCGAGCAGGAGGCCAGGCTGCATCTTGTCCAGGCGCTGGAGGCTTCTGCAGGCGGTGGTTTGCTGCCTTTTCATGAGCTGCTGCGGGAGCATTCGGACTGGATACGTAGGCAGTTGCACGCGATGCCTGAATCGGCATTGCAGGCCGCGTTGTTAGCCGAATTACCCAAGGCGTGCAGCGCTCCCACCTTGCTGGCGGAGCAGGCGGAGGGTGTGGTTGAGGCGCTGAGTGGACGCGAATTGGCGGTTTTGAAGCTGATCGCCCAGGGTTGCTCGAATCAGGAAATCAGCGAGCGTCTGTTTATCTCGCTGCATACGGTGAAAACCCACGCCCGGCATATCAACAGCAAGCTGGCGGTGGAGCGGCGTACCCAGGCGGTGGCGCGGGCCAAGGAGCTGGGGTTGCTGGTCTAGGCCGCCTAGGGGCGCGCTGCCTGCCTATTCGGCGGGCAGTGACAGATCCAAGGGCTTGGCTTTGGGCTTGGCCTGGTCGGCGGCGTGCAACTTGGCCTGCATATCGGCCTGCAGGCCCTGCAGCACCGGCACCAGCGCGGCCATGCTGGTGCGTACTTCGCTATAGGCATGTTGTTCGGCCAGCTGGGTACTGCGCTGTAGCAGTTGCTCGCGTACCTCGCTGCTCAGGTGGATAAACAGCTCCGGTAACTGCTTGCCCAGCTCCGCGCTGTACAGCACCAACTCATCGCGCGCGAATTGCTTGGTCAGGTTCAGGTAGTCCAGGGCGCTGGAGGTCAGCATGGCGGCGGCGGCCTTGGTTTCATGCAAGCCCTGCAGACGCACCGGGTTGCGTTGCTCGCTCTCGGCCAGGGTCATCCAGAATTCGGTGGTCAGGGTGAACAGTACGGCCTGCTGGCGCAGCGAGTAGCTCATCAGCCCCAGGGCTTCAGCGCCGTAGGGTTGCTGGGCAGCCTTGAAGTCGAAATACAGCCGCATCAGCTCCTTGAGCCGGAACAGCGCCTCACGCGCCTCATTCTGCCTGAGCTCAAGGGGGGCATAGATATTCAGCTGCGGGCGGAAATTTTCCTCACTGACCATGCGCTGGTAGATCGGTCCGGTGAACTCGCCGCTGCGTCTGGGCATGGCGTTGGCCTGACGGCTCTCGATAACGCTGAGGGCCTCCAGCAGCTGCTGATAGTCGCTACTGTTCCACGGCTTGTGGATATCCGGGATCTTTTGCCCCAGGTAAAACAGCTCTGCGGCGTGCAGGGGAAGAGCGCACACCAGCAAAAGGATGGCCAGTATTGGGGAGGTACGGCGTGTTAGCGTGAGATGCACGGCAGGATCCAGCAGAGAGGTCAGGCCTTAGAGTAATCAGCCCGAGACGCGGCGTCACCCGCGCCAAGGTTGGGGCGCAGCGGGAGGCGCGATGACCGAGCTGGACGCAGTACAGGCGGTGTTCGAGGACCTGGGTGGCTACGGAGCCTTGCACCGAGAGCAGGAACAGGGTGGTGAAGGGCCACTGGTCGGTCATTTTCAGCGCACCCATATCCAGCTCGCGGCCATTGCAGTATTCGCCCGCAAGGGCCTGAGCGAAACCACAGTCAATGACCTGCTGGTCGCCGCCCAGGTGTCGCGTCGCACCTTTTATAAGTACTTCGAGAACAAGATGCAGGTGCTCGAGGGTATCTACCAGAGTGCCGTGGCGCTGCTGCTGTCGCGCTTTATGGCCATGCAAAGCCTGGCCGGCAGTCCCGAAGCCTGGCTCTGCGCCATGGTGGAGCGTTACTTCGATTATCACCTGGCAGTGGGGCCGATCATCCGCCTGATGCAGGAAGAGGCCCTGCGCGCCGACTCGCCCCTGGCCGCTCATCGCCAGCGCGCCCACGGCGAGATGGCGAGGCTGCTGGCCGAGCGTCTGCCTGGCGACAGTCGGCAAAATGACCCGCTGACCTACCGCGCGTTGATCTGGGCTCTGGAGGCAGCCTCGCTGGATCTGCTCGGGCGAGCGGCCAGTCGCGAGGAGATCGAGCAG